>JBNGDM010000105.1:0-10334 GCA_049975105.1 Rhodovulum sp.
GGGTTGGCCTTGCGCATCGTCGGCTTTCCATCCTGGACCTCTCCCCGGCCGGGGCCCAGCCGATGGAGGCGTCATCGGGCCGCTTCGTGCTGGTCTTCAATGGCGAGATCTATAATCACCTCGCGCTTCGGGAAGAGCTCGAGAAGGAAGGCGGCAGGCTGGGCTGGCGGGGACACTCGGACACCGAGACCCTGCTTTGCGCCATCGAACATTGGGGGTTGAACAAGACACTCGGCAAGGCGTTCGGCATGTTCGCCCTGGCCCTGTGGGACAAGGACGAGAGACGCCTTTCTCTTGCCCGTGATCGCACGGGGGAAAAGCCGCTCTATCTGGCCAAGCTCGGGCAAGGCTGGGCGTTCGCCTCGGAACCGCAGGCCTTTTATCGGGTGCCGGGGTTCAAGGCCCGGATCGACCCGCAGCCGCTGCAGGATTATCTTGCGACATTGGCCGTGCCGGACAGCGCCTGTGTCTACACGGACACGCGCAAGATACGCCCCGGCACGATCCTGCAGATCTCCGGTCTCGACGGGACCGAGCAGGAAGAGCGCTATTACGACATGCTTTCGGTCATGGCCCGCGGCCGGCGCACAGCCCTTGACCGATCGGTCACCGATCATGGCCGGATCGTACAAGAGGTCGAGACGGTTCTGCACGAGGTCGTCGCCTCACAGATGATCAGCGACGTGCCATTGGGCAGCTTTCTTTCGGGAGGTGTGGATTCCTCGCTCGTCACCGCCCTGATGCAGGAAGTGGCTGATCGACCGGTGAAGACCTTCACGATCGGCTTCGCGGAGGCCGGCTATGATGAAAGCGCCCATGCCGAGCGGGTTGCAGAGCATCTTGGCACCGACCACACCACCTTTCGCCTGACCGAGGCCGATGCGCTGGACCTCATCCCGCGTCTGCCGAGGATATATGGTGAACCCTTTGCCGACTCCTCTCAGATCCCGACGGCGCTTCTCTGCGCCCATGCGCGGCAGGAGGTAACCGTTGCCCTGACCGGCGACGGCGGCGACGAGATCTTCGGCGGGTACAATCGACATGTCCTGGTGCCCAAGCTCTGGTCGCGGATCGAGCGCGTTCCACGCGCCCTGCGCCGAACGGCCGGACCGCTTGCCAAGGGCATCCAGGGGCTTGGGGGAGAGCAGTCGAGGGGGCTCAGAACCCTTGCCCGCCGCCTCGGGGTGCCGGCCAGCATGCTCGACAAGGCTGGGCGTTTTGGGGAAGTGGCAGCGCAAGCCGGCTGCCTGGAAGATGTCTATGTCGCCCTGACGCGCAGCACCGACACGCCACACAGGTTCCTGGTGGACAGCGGCGCATCCGACAAGCGCGTCTTGCTGTGCCGTGATCCCCGATTGGCATCGTTTGCGGCCGGGGAATGGATGATGGCCCAGGACACGTTCGGTTATCTCCCGAGCGACATCCTCGTGAAGGTGGATCGCGCCGCGATGTCCGTTTCGCTGGAGACGCGCGCCCCGTTCCTGGATGCCCGGACGATCGAGGCGGCCTGGCGCCTTCCGCTGCAGGAAAAGATCCGTGACGGAAAGGGAAAGCAGATCCTGCGCGAGATTTTGGACCGGCATGTCCCCCGCGACCTGATCGACCGCCCGAAGCAGGGCTTCGCCGTCCCTATGGACCGCTGGCTGCGCGGTGAATTGCGGGGCTGGGCTGACGAGCTGCTCTCGCGAGACGCCCTTGTCGAAGGCGGTATCCTGCGTGTTGAACCTGTCACTGACCTTTGGGTCGCCCATCTTGAGAGCCGTGGAAACTACGGTCAGACGCTCTGGGCCCTTCTGATGCTTCAGGCGTGGGTGCGGGAACCGCGCTCGAATACATAAGTGGGATTGTCGGTAAAAGGCCCGGTCCCCGGATCAGCTTCTGAAAAAGACACGCGCAATATTGACAACGGCTATTCTCAGCCCCGAACGCAGATCTGCATCACACAGGTGCTAAAGCGAAGACGAACATTTCCACTGAGACGTAACGCTCTGACTTTTCGAAAGAAATTTCAAACCGCTCTACGGTACATGCCGCTGGATAAATCATTGGGTTATCAGAAGCCTGTTCTATCCAGTGATGGCCTGTATGCGGCACGTGGCGTGCTGATTTGCCTGATTGTCTTGGGGCATGTCCCCGGGGACGCTGCTGGCTTCACGAGTCTGAAAAAGATTCTATACAACTTCCATGTCTATCTGTTTCTTCTGATTTCAATGCTCCACCCGGTAAGGGAGTTTAGTCCGCGGGCCGTTTTTAATTTGGCTGCAAGGTACTTGCTCCCGGTTGCCGTCGCTTCATTCTGTGCATTCTGGCTTTTCGGAATCTTCGTGGCGGACCGAACGCCCCTGGATGCTGCTTCTCATCTCCCCGTCTATCTCCTTGCTTTTTTGACGGGAAATTATGCCCATTGGGATGCTGCGACAGGGCTGGAGCTTTTCTGGTTCATGTATGCTTTGATTGGTCTGATCGTGACGAGAGCATTCGCGCGGTCATGTTTCCGATCAACGGTTGGAAGCGTGGCATTCCTTTTGGTCTGTGCAGCAATCTCTTATGTGGCAGTTGCGCTTATTAAGGACTCGGTCCCGGCATATCTTGGAGTTTCTGTCTATTTTGCTGTTTTTGGCGCCCTGACCTTCCTGGTTTTCGACGTTCTGTCGCGATTCTTCAATCCTGCCCCTGGAGGTGGCGTTCTTTTTGTTGCTCTGTTTCTGGCGCTTTCTCTTTTTTGGGTGCCGCATCACAGCTATAACTTGGCTCATCTCCGCGTTCCATTATTCCCATGGTCGGCGGATTACCTTGCCCATGTCCTGTTCGTATCTAGTGCATTTGGGACTCTGGCCTTTTTCTCAGAAAAAAAATACATTATTCATGCTTTTCGGAGGTTGGGCAAGAACTCGATCGGGATCTATCTTGTTCATATGTTCTTTCTTTATCCGGCATCCCTTGCGGCGCCCCGCATTATGCCTGAGTGTTGGATGACGATTGCACTGATATTTTCTGTTGCCTTGGCTGCTTCACTCCTTTTTTCCTTGGCCATCTACCCCAGAAAGTAGCGCAATATGTGGTTCTACTATTGCCTTATCCTGTTCTTCTTTTCCTTGGCCTGGGCGTCAAGGCAGCGGCCTGATCTCGCTCGATCTCATTTTAAGTTCTCTCTAGGCTTGGTTTTTCTTATAGTTGCCTTTCGATACGACGTGGGATGCGATTGGTGGGGCTATGAGCAACACTACCTTCGCCAGAATCCCGAAAGTTTCGGAGAAGCCATCCCGAGTCTTGATCCATTGTATTGGCTTCTTGTTGATCTTATAAGTTACCTTGAGTTGCCCTATGTGTTTCTAAATATTGCAACATCCATAATTTTCTTTTTCGGGCTTTACCGGCTTGCCATCAGGTTTGGGCAACCCATGCTTATCCTGGCTTTTTCGTTTCCGGTTCTTGTTTTTGCAATACCCATGTCCGCAACTCGGCAGGCCCTTGCGATGGGCTTCCTCATGCTTGCATTTTCGGGGCTAATCGACCGACGTTATATCAGATTTATTTTGCTAAATATCTTGGCGGCCCAATTTCACGCAAGTGCCTCCGTGTTCTTGATATTTGCTCCTCTCGTATATTTCGGGGGCACGCTCAAGGCCTGGATTTTATCAAGCCCAATTCTTTTTCTGGGTGCATACCTTGGCACTGGAAGCGAGGCATACGAAATTGCGTCAGTGCGGTATATCGAGGGTGGCAGTGATGCGCTTGGCGCGCCATTCCGAACGCTCCTTCTCTCCTTGATCGGGGCCTACTTTTTTCTTTTTCTCAAGAAGTCCTGGAAGGAGAGGTTTCCCCACAGCTTTCCAGTGGCAAACTCTGCTGCTTATTTTCTCGCCGCGTCTTTTCCGACCTCATTTCTGTCTCCAACGATCGCAGACAGGTTCGGATACTATTTGTATCTTTTTGCGGCAATATTTATCGCGGGCATCCCTGACCTCAGGGGCAAGATCGCAGGCAGAGACCTTTTTATTGCGATGGCAGGTTTTTTTGTCTTTTTCATTGTTTGGTCGACCCTGTCCTGGCAACTAAGCCTTTGCTATGTTCCTTACAGGACATGGATTTTTGGACTGCCGGGCTTGGATTAATGGGATCAAATCAGTCCCAAGAGGAGAAGAAAATGCTGCGTGTCTTCATAACCGGCACCGCCGGTTTCATCGGTTTTCACCTTGCGAAACTCCTCTTGCGCGAGGGTTTCATTGTTCACGGTTTCGACGGGATGACCGACTATTACGATGTCGAACTGAAACGGCGGCGGCATCAGGTGCTGATGCAGAACGACCGCTTCGGGGCCACCGAGGCCATGCTGGAAGATCGCGAGCGACTGGACAAAGCCATCGACGCCTTCCAACCGGACGTGATCGTTCATCTCGCCGCACAGGCCGGTGTCCGCTACAGCCTGGAGAACCCGCACGCCTATGTCAGCGCCAACGTGCTGGGCACCCTGAACGTCATGGAGGCAGCGCGGCGCCATGAGGTGCAGCATCTTCTCATGGCCTCGACAAGCTCGGTCTACGGGGCGAACGAGGACATGCCGTTCTGCGAAACCGAAAAGGCGGACACGCAGCTTACGATCTACGCGGCCACCAAGAAGGCGAACGAGAGCATGGGACATGCCTATGCCCATCTCTACACCCTTCCCACGACCATGTTCCGCTTCTTCACGGTCTATGGTCCCTGGGGGCGGCCGGATCTTGCCTTGTTCAAGTTCGTGGATGCGATGCTGGAAGGGCGGCCGATCGACATCTACAATCATGGCGAAATGTACCGCGATTTCACCTATGTCGACGATCTTGTGCGGGGGATCCGGTTGCTGATCGACGTGCCGCCCGACCGCCCGGCGGGTCGAGAAGAGATCGCCGAAGGCGACAGCCTGTCTCCCGTAGCCCCGTTCCGCATCGTGAATATCGGGAACAGCCAGAAGGTCCGGCTTCTGGACTTCATCGACGCGATCGAGGCCGAGCTCGGGATCGAGGCCAAGCGCAATTACATGGGCATGCAACCGGGCGACGTGCCGGCGACCTGGGCCGATGCCAGCCTTTTGCAGAACCTCACCGGGTATCGACCGGAAACCGACATTCGTGACGGGATCAAGCAGTTCGTGGCCTGGTTCCGCGAGTATTACGACAAGTAAATCACCGAGGATAATAATGGGACATGATTTGACCGACCGCACCATCGCGGTCATCGGGCTCGGTTATGTTGGCCTGCCGCTGGCCGTCGAGTTCGGCAAGCACCGGCCGGTGATCGGGTTCGACATCAAGCCTGCGCGGATCGCGGAGCTTCGCCAGGGCATTGACAACACAAGGGAGGTCAGCCCCGAGGAACTGGCCGAAGCCAGTCACCTTGAGGTCACAAACGACCGCGAGAGGCTGGCAGCGGCCGGGGTTTTCATCGTCACGGTTCCAACGCCGATCGACGCGCACAAGCAGCCGGATCTGACGCCGCTCATCAAGGCTTCGGAAACCGTCGGGCAGGCCCTGAAACGCGGTGACGTGGTGATCTATGAATCCACCGTCTATCCGGGTGCCACCGAAGAGGACTGTGTTCCCGTGCTGGAACGGATGTCGGGGCTGACGTTCAACAAGGATTTCTTCGTGGGCTACAGCCCCGAACGGATCAATCCCGGCGACAAGGCCCACCGCCTGCCCGACATCCGCAAGGTAACGTCCGGGTCCACCCCGGAGATCGCGCAGGCCATCGATGCCCTCTATGCCGAGATCATCACCGCCGGCACCCATGTCGCGGCCTCGATCAGCGTTGCGGAGGCCGCGAAGGTGATCGAGAACACCCAGCGGGACCTGAACATCGCGCTCGTCAACGAGCTTGCGATGATCTTCAACCGGATGGGGATCGACACCCAGGCGGTTCTGGAGGCTGCGGGCACCAAGTGGAACTTCCTGCCCTTCCGGCCCGGTCTCGTGGGCGGCCACTGCATCGGGGTCGATCCCTACTACCTGACCCACAAGGCCCAGGCGAGCGGCTATCACCCCGAGATCATTCTCGCCGGCCGACGCCTGAACGACGCGATGGGCGCCTATGTCGCCGGTCAGATGGTCAAGGGGATGATGAAGCGCGAGCTTCTGGCAAACGGATCGCGGATCCTCGTGATGGGGCTGACCTTCAAGGAAAACTGCCCGGATCTGCGCAATACCCGCGTGATCGACGTGATCCGGGAACTTGCGGATTATGGCGCGAGGGTCGATGTGTGGGATCCCTGGATCGACCCGGCCGAGGCACAGGCCGAATACGGCATCGCCCCGATCAAACAGCCCGAAGAGGGCACGTATGACGGGATCGTTCTGGCCGTGGCCCATGACGAATTTCGGGCGATGGGGGCCGCGGGTATCCGCGCCCTGGGGCGGACGCCGCATGTTCTCTACGATCTCAAACATGTGCTTGCCCGTCACGAGGCCGATCTGCGGCTCTGAGACCCGTCATGCACATTCTTCTCACCGTGAACGCGGCCTGGAACATCCTCAATTTCCGGCGGCCGCTGGTCGAGGCGCTCCGGGCAGACGGCCACCGGATCACGGTGCTTGCCCCCCCCGATGACGCCGTCCAGGGTCTTCGCGATCTTGGCTGCGCCTTCGTTCCGCTCGACATGGATGTGAAGGGGCTGGCCCCGCACCGTGATCTGGCCCTCATCCGGCGCCTGCGGCGGCATTTCCGGGCGCTCGGGCCCGATGCCATCCTGAGTTTCACGATCAAGAACAACATCTACGGGGCACTGGCCACGCGTGGTTTGGGCATCCCCTTCATTCCGAACGTCACCGGTCTGGGAACCGCCTTTCTGTCGAGTGGCCTGTTGCAGCGCGTGGCCGAAACGCTCTACCGCAGCGCCTTTGGACCTTTGCCGGTGATCTTCTTCCAGAACCAGGATGACCGCGCCCTGTTCCTGGCACGCCGCCTTGTGAAGGAGGAGCAGGCCCGGCTTCTGCCCGGATCCGGGATCGATCTGGACCATTTCGCCCCGGTCCCCTTGCCCGGGACGGGCGAAGTGCGCTTCCTGATGATCGCACGCCTTCTGCGCGACAAGGGCGTGATGGAATATGTCGAGGCGGCGCGCCTGCTACAGGCCGGGACCGCCCCCGTCCGCTTCCAGCTGCTCGGGCCGCTTGGGGCGCAGAACCGCACGGCCATCTCGCCGGAAATGGTGGCGGACTGGCAACGCGACGGGATCATCGAGTATCTGGGCGAAAGCCGGGATGTCCGTCGCGAGATCGCCGCAGCGGATTGTGTGGTGCTGCCGTCCTATCGCGAGGGAGCCCCGCGCACCCTGATCGAAGCCGCCGCGATGGCCCGCCCCCTGATCGCCACGGATGTGCCCGGCTGCCGCGCGGTGGTGGAGGATGGTGTGACAGGATTTCTCTGTGAGGTGCAGAGCGCCGAGAGCCTCGCCGCCGCCTGTCGCCGCATGGCCGCAGCGGATCATCGGTGCCGGGCGGAAATGGGCCAGGCCGGACGCGCCAAGATGGAGCGCGAATTCGATCAGAAACTGGTGGTGGCGGCGTATCGTGAGGCTTTGAAACAAAGCACCGCCATGCCTGATAGTCGTTGATTTACCGAATGAGGACGAAATTTTGACCGCATCGAACAGGTCCGTACTTGTTGTCGACCTCGACGGGACTCTCCTGCGTAGCGACATGCTGTACGAAAGCTTCTGGTCTGCGTTCGGGCGGGACTGGCGCAGCCCGTTTCTCTCGGTTGCGGCGGTGTCTCGGGGGCGTGCCGCCCTCAAAAATCATCTGGCGTCCGCATCGGCAGTCGAAACGGCGACCCTTCCCTATGACGAGGAGGTCATCGCCTTCATCGAAGCCTGGCGCCAATCCGGCGGTAGGGCTGCCCTCGTCACAGCCAGTGATCAGGCCTTCGCGGAATCTATCGCGACACATCTCGGGATCTTCGACGAAGTGCACGGGTCTGATGGCCAGTTGAACCTCAAGGGGGAGCGGAAGGGTCGGTTTCTTGAGGAACGGTTTGGGCCCAAGGGGTTTGTCTACATGGGCGATGCCGCTGCCGACCTGCCGATCTGGCAGCGCGCTGCAAAGGCCATCACCGTAAACGCCCCTGCCGCCCTGCGCCGCGAAGCCGAACGTGTCGCTGAAAGTGCCGAACATCTCGAAACCAAGGCCAGATCGGCGACGCCCTACATCAAGGCCCTGCGCCCGCATCAATGGCTGAAGAATGTATTGGTCTTTCTGCCGATGCTGGCAGCCCATCAACTCGACGGTCCGACGCTTGTCTTGTCCCTTCTGGCCTTCGCCTGTTTCAGCCTGGTGGCCTCGAGTGTCTACGTTCTCAACGACCTGCTCGATCTCGCCGCCGACCGTGCACATCCCCGCAAGAAGAACAGGCCGTTTGCCTCGGGGCGCATCCCGATCGCCCATGGCACCTGGATGGCCGCGGGACTTCTCTTCCTCGGCGCACTCCTTGCGGTCAGCATCGGGGGCAATTTCCTGCTTGTCATGGCGGCCTATTACCTTCTGACAGCCGCCTATTCGCTCCATCTCAAGCGTCGGATCGTGATTGACATCTGTGTCCTGGCCGGTCTTTACACGGCAAGGATCGTGGCAGGCGGCGTGGCAACCGGCATTCCGCTATCTGTCTGGATTCTCGCCTTTTCCGTGTTTTTCTTCCTGTCGCTCGCCGCGGTCAAGCGCCAGGCCGAGCTCATCGACAGCGCCGAGCGCGGGAAGCTGACGGCCAGCGGCCGTGGCTACAACGTCGACGATCTGCCAATCATTTCGATGATCGCCATCGGCGCCGGTTATGTCTCCGTTCTGGTGATGACCCTGTACGTCAATTCACCTGTGGTGACGGAGCTCTATGCCTATCCGGAGACACTCTGGGGAGTCTGCGCCATACTGCTCTACTGGATCACCCGTACCGTGATGGTCGCGCATCGCGGCCACATGCACGATGACCCGGTCGTTTATGCCGCCAAGGACCGGATCAGCCAGATGTGCCTGTTGGTTATTCTGGGTTTCGTCCTGATCGGGGCACTGGCATGACACTCCAGACGCAGATCCTGCCTGTGCCACCTTTGCGGTGATTGCGATCCTCGGCAAACTCGTCATCTGGCGGGCCTGCCCAGCATGCCAAACGATATGGCCGGCGGAATCGCCCGGACCGTAGAATGCACAAAGAACATGAGGCGGTGTCAGCGAAGCGTGTTGGTTCGCGCTTTGTTCTGATGTGTCAGTGAGGTATGCTGAGGCTTCCGAAGTTCCAGGAGACCCGCCATGCCCCGCTTCGAACCAGCTGAATTCGGCCGTCTGCTTGCCCGCCTGGCCCCGCAGGAGCTGCGCCAGGCCGACGGGCTCGTTGCAGATGCGCGCAAGCGTGCCGAGGCGGTCTTGGAGATCGACGCGCGGGCCGATGCTGGCGGCCCGGCGGCGTCCTGCCCCCGCTGTGGGGGTGACGCACGCACCCGGTGGGGTCGGACCAGAACAGGCACACAGCGATGGAACTGCTCGGGGTGCGGAGTAACGTGGTCAGGCCGCAGCGGCACGCCGCTGGCCCGGGTTCACCGCCCCGACCTCGTTGTCGCGCTGGCGCGTGACATGATCGAGGCGCCGCAGCCGATGTCCTGCCGCCGCGGGGCCGAGGTGCTGGGTGCGTCGCGTCACAGCATCTGGCGCTGGCGAATGGCGATCATCGGCGCTCTGAAGCCGGAGCCCGACGCCACCCTTGCTGGCATCGTCGAAGCCGACGAAGCCCACCAACGCGAGAGCCGAAAGGGGTCGAGGGAGTGGGTCAGGCACCGGCGTGACCCCGTGAACCACCCGGTGCCGCCCCGCCTGAGGTGGCGAGCCTATCGGCGTAGGGGCGGTTCGGCGGTAGCGCCTCCGGGGGGCTGGCGGGCCTGGGAGAAGAAGCTCCTCGCGGCAACCGATCGCGCTGGTCACCGAGCCTTTGAGGCCATTGCCGACGCGGGCCAGGCGGCGATCTCCGGTGCCCTGTTGCCCGTGATGGCGCCGGACGCGGTGCTCTGCACGGACGGGTTCGTCACCTACGAGCGGATCGCGAAGGACGCGCGCATCCCGCACTTCGCGCTCAACGCAGGGCGGCGGACGGAACGCACCCCGCGCAGCCACCACATCAACACCGTGAACGCCCTGATCAGCCGTTTCCGCGCCTTCATGCAACCCTTCTGCGGACCCGCGTCAAAGAACCTTGCAGCCTACGGCCGATGGCATGCCGCCCGAAGCAACGCGGACCGCTCCTACCTGTCCCATCCCGGACGATCACATAGACCCTCGCCGCTCTGCGCTCTTCATGGCAAGATCGTTGCTGGGTGAGGT
>JBNGDM010000106.1:0-10275 GCA_049975105.1 Rhodovulum sp.
GGTGCGGATGCTGCGTTCGCGGCCCAGTTTGGCGATCCTGTCGGCCATGGGATGTCTCCTTTTTTCCAGGCCTCAGACGGCGGTGATGTTCAGCGCGTCGAAGGGCGGCTGGATGCCGCCCGGGGTCAGCTGGACCCCGCCCGACGTGATGTTGCCCATCGGCGTCGCCGCCGCGGCCGTCAGCAGCAGCGACAACCCCGTATTGCGGTTGTGGCGCAGGCTGTTGGCGCTGGCGGTGATGCGCTGGGCGGCGATGGCGACCTGTGCGGAGAGGTTCGCGCCCCCCAGCAGATCCGCCTGGTTCTGGCTGAAATCGACGGCAGAGGTGCCCCGCGCGGCGATGCTGATCGCGGGGGCGAGTTGTGGGGCAAAGTGGATCACCTGGTTGCCGCGCAGGCCTAGCTGCAATGGTAAAAGCGGCACCACCTCGATCCCGCGCCGGGCGGTCAGGCGCAACATGCGGCCCTCAAGGCTGGCAAAGCCCAACTCGTCGGCGGCGACCCCGGTGATGTTGCCCGACGCGCCCGCGAAATCGCCCAACGGCTCGTCTAGGCGGCCAAGCGCCTCGATATCCTCGGCCTGGCCGATCTCGATCGCCCGCCAGGCATTGACATCGCTATCGCGCTCGGTCGTGCCGACGATCCGGTTGCCCGAGATGTCGAGCTGGAACCAGATCGGTCGCACCAGAATGCCCCAGGCCGGTGCATTGGGGGTGTCTGGGCCGATTTCATAGATCGCGTTGCCGTCGATCGCCATGCTTACGACGCCCTGCATCGAGATGCCCGCGTTCTGCGACCCTTCGGGTGCCTCGCGGCCGATCCCGCGGATCGAGTTGCCTCGGACCTGGCCCTCGGCAACGCCGGTCAGGCCGATGCCCGCCGCGCCGATGCCGTCGGGCCCGCCGCGGATGTCGCCGATCACATTGTCCTCGATGGCGAGATGCCGCCCGCTGAAGCCTGGCTGCGACAGGATGCCGGCGATGCCGCAGCGCTGGATCACGTTGCGCTTGGCGAGGATCGCGTCGTAATCGCCGGCGATCCGGATCCCTGCGCCGCCAAGATCGGAAATCCGGTTGCCCACGATTTCCGCCGTGATGAGTGCGCCTGGCACCACGTTGGGGAACAGGATGATCCCGTCGCCCGCGGCCGCGCCGCCACTGAACTCGTTATCGGCCAGTCGGATGTCGTTCACCCCGACGATGGCGGCGTTGGCGTTCGACAGGATGGTGTTGCCGTCCAGCCCCGTGCCGCCCGTGGGCAGTTCGAACCAGTCGAGTGCGATGCCCGATTCCGCGCCCCATATGATGTTGCGCGCCATGGTCGTGCCCGCGAGGCTGAAGGCGAGCCCGCCCAGCCAGAGTCCCATGCGCCCGGCGAAGAGGACGTTGTCCAGCAACCGGAGTTCGGCCAGACCCAGCCAGCCGGGTTCCAGGTCTTCGTCGGCGGCGGCCGCGGCGGTGGCGCCGCTGAAGGCGGCCATGGCCGAGGGCGAGCCGATGCCGATGGGCGCGGCGACGAGGCATTCCTCGATCTTGGCGCCGATCACCAGCCCCTCCAGCGCGATGCCGTGGTCGCGCCTTGTGTCGCCGCTGGCCCCCACGACGATGGCCAGCCGCCTGAGCGCCAGCGTCGCGGTGTGCAGCGCCGTCAGGCCGTGCGCCGGCGTCGGCAGGCGTCCGCTGCTTTCCGGCGTAACCAGGATCGACAAATCTTCGATGCGGATGTCGATGCAGGTATCGACCTCGATGGCGCTGGCCGTGGCGCCCTGGTAGGAAATCACCGTGGTGATCCCGTGCCCCTTGAGCGTAACGCCGAACAGGTTCGCCATGCGGATCGGTGCGCCGATCTCGTAGCGGCCGGGGTCGAGGCAAACCGTGCCACCGCCCGCCTCGGCCATCCGCTCGATCCCCATCTGGATCGTCAGGCTACCCGAATTGTGGCTTTCGGGCGTGACGCAAACCGAACAGGCGCAGCCCTCGCCGGGCGCGATCTCGGGCGGCCAGAAGGTGCGGCAATCGTCGGGGGTGTCCTCGGGGAAGGAGAGGATGGCGAGCCGGGTGTAGTGGCGCTGCACCGCGTCGGGTGGCGCCGCGGTAAGGGTCTGGATCTGGGTGCCGGCCGTGCGCGCCCAGAACCGCCAGGCGTCCATCTCGCGGTAGCGGCCCGGCCCGTCGGCGGTGGAGAACGCCACCGTGATCCCCGATTCCAGCAGGAGGACGGTACCTTCGGGCGGCACCGGGATCACGCCCTCGGGCGCGCCCGGGTTCTCGGCGTCGAGGTCCCACCAGACGCTGTTGTCGGCGGCATTCCTGATGACCCCGCGTTGATCCCAGCGGATCAGGCGCGACCGGCGCGTCTGCACAGTATCGTCGTCGACGCCGGTGGGGATCAGGTCGGGCGAGACGGTGCCTTCGAGTTCGATCTCGCGGGTGTCCTCGTTGACCACCGAGACGCGCAGGATCTGGCCCGAGCGATGGTCGAACTCGCGCCGGTTGTCGGTGATCTCGACCCAGTCGCCGGGGCGAAAGCGCAGGATCTCGTCGCGGCCGATGCTGCGCACGGTGATCGTGTCGGCGGGGCTGGCGAAGCTGTCGATGGCGGCGGCGACGGACGCGTTCTCGCGCGAGACCTTGAACCAGGCCTCGGTCTGGTCGCCGTTCTGGCCGGTCTGGTGGATCTCCACCCGATAGAACTGGTTTTCGAGTCCCGTATAGCCGTCGGTCGGCGGCACGAGGCAGGGATCCTCGGGGTCGTCCACATCGACCGTGCCAGTGGTCAGCCGCGCGGTCGATGGCGCGACGGTTTCGGGCCAGCCGATCAGGTCTTCGTCGGGGGTGGCGCAGGTCGCACCCTCGCCGATGCCGCCCAAGAGCCGCACCTGCCAGACCGTCTGCCAGCGTGTCGCGCTGTCCACCCCGCCCAGCGCGGGATCCAGAAGCGTCGGGTCCTTGACCGGCGTCACCTCGCGCTGCCAGGCCACGAGATAGGCGAGGAAGGGCCCGCCGCTGGTGGGCAGGGTCTCGGGCACGGGCCAGAAGGGTTGCGCGTCGTAGGACAGGTATCCTTCGGGGGCCGATGTCATCTCGTCCAGCACGCCAAGGGGATCGGTTGCATCCCCCGTGCCGCGGTCGAACACCGGGACGGGGCCGTCGCCCGTGCGCGCGAAATCCGCGTCGCCGTGGTTCTCAACGCACATCCCGTCAAGGTAAAGCCGCCCCGGCCCGATCTCGAGTCCGCCGCCGCCGTGGCGGATGTGGAAGGCGTTCTCGGTCTCGCGGGGCACCACTGCGCGGCCGATCGTGTCCACGGTGCCCGCCCGGATGCGCCGTTCCAGCACCTGCACCATCTCGTTCCAGTCCGAATCCAGCACCGGCCGGCCCTGCTGCAGGAACACCCCGGCATAGTCGCGCAGCGCATCGAAACTGTTCTTGCTGTAATCGCCGCCCATGGTTCGGGTCCTCCCGGGGTCAGGTTTCGAAGATCAGCCCGGCCTCGAGGCCGAACCGCAGGTATTCGTCGAGCCTTATGCGCAGGTTCGTCTCGCGCTGGGGCTCGTGGTTCATGTGCCAGGCGCCCATCTCGCCCTCGTCCGACGCGCCCTTGCGGATTTCCGCGGGCGCGCTGCGGCGAAGCTGGCAATAGGCGGGGGAGCTGGCCGACAGGGACGTGAAGGCGGGCACCAGCCAGGGCAGGATGCGGGCCCGGATCAGTTGCTTTTCGGCCTGCGGCACCGGGCCGCCGAGGTCCGCGGCGCGCGCGGCGATGGCCTCGTCGATGGCCAGTTGCGGCTGGCAGCCGAAGCGACGCGGCGTGATCGACCCGTCAGGGACGTAGGAAAACCGCAGGCATCCGTCTTGCCGCCGTTCCGACCGCACGGGCGCGCCCCCGGGGGCTGCGCGGGCGAAGAGGATCGTGTCGGAAACCAGCGGCATCGCGCGGGCATGGACGCGGCCGATCACGGTCGAGGTCAGGATCGTCAGCGCGCCCGCCGGATCGCCCTCGCCCGAGAGCCCCGCGATGGCCAGCCCTTCGGGGCTCTCGGCGGGGGTGGCCGCGGCTGCGTCTACGATGCTGTCTTCCAGCCGCAGGTTGGTCGTGTCGGTCATGCGCAGGGGGCCGAGGATCGACCGAAGGATTGTCAGTTCGACGCCTCTCGTCTCGACCCGGAGGCTTTCCGCGCCGGGGCTGGCCGGGGCGCCCGTTTCGGTGAAGGACAGGCCGGGAATCAGCGTAACATGGGCAAGGTCCACCGAGGCGAGCGAGGTGCCGTCGCCATCGGGCAGGACATGAACCGGGCAACCGTCGAGAACGAAGCCGTTCAACGTAACGCGGCTGTCCGCTGCGCCGCGGATCTCCAGCGGATCGGTGCCGCGCAGGATGGCGCGCACCCCGTCCGCGGCCCGCAGCCCGATCTCGGCACCTTCGGGGGCGGTGATCGTCGTGGGCGCGGCATAGACATCGTTCGCGGTGATCTCGACGATGCCGCCCGCCGAGCCGATGGAGGCGAGCGCGGCCTGCAGGTCGGCATGCCCGCTGTCTGGGAAACGGATCAGGGTGCCCGTGCCGTCGGGCGGCGGCAGGCTGGCGGCGCGGTTGTACTCGCCGCCGCCGATGGGGCCGGGGAAAGCGGTGTGAAAGCTGACGCGCACCGCGGCCGTTTCGGGCTCTGGGAAGGCGATGCGGCCGAGGTCCGGGTCGACGCGGACGGGCCGGTTGCTGCCCGGAGGCTCGGCGGCGTGGGGCGAGTGATTCCAGCCCGTGCCGTCGTCCGAGAGGTCGCAGGCGACGATTTCTTCCACCGGCACGGGGGTGCCGTCGACGAAGATATCGAAGGCGCGCAGCCCCCCCGGCGCACCGCCCCGGACCCAGGCCGCGGGCGTCGTGTCCAGCATCCGCCGGGTGATCGCGCCAGGCACGTTGACGGGGCCGGCCAGCGCGGTGATCTCGCGTTCGGCCTCCTGCCGGTTGGTCAGTTGTCGGGACGCGCCGAGCGGGTCGAACAGGTAGCGCCGGTCGTCCACCTGCGCCGTTGGCACATTAGTCTGGCGCATTGCCTGCAGCCGCCAGAGGTGGATACCAAGGTTCGGCAAATGATGCCGCCCGCCGATGCCCTTTCGCCCCGGTCCCTGCGTGATGGAGCGGACGTCCACCGACCGCATCACCTTGTCGAAGGCGCCGCCCAGGCGCTCCAGCTCCAGCGGCGCGTGCAGGTCTGCCGTGGTCCGCGCCGCGGGGCGGGCGACGTTCATGTGCTGGCAGGTGGCGGTACGCTGGAAATATTCCACCGCTGCGGCCGGCCAGCCGGTCACGTCGCGGGCGAGTTGTTCCAGCACCGCCGCCGTCCCCTTGCGCCGGCGGTAGGCGATGGTATTGGCCACTTCGGCGCGGCTGCCCGCGGCCAGCCCCTCGACCGGATACAGAGCCTTGTAGCCGACGATGCCGCCGATATAGGGCACCGCCCAGGGCGCGCAGGTCTCGATGAAGAGATCGTCCAGCAACTGCTCGATGCTTTCCTCGACCACCGCGCCCTCGCGGGCCAGCACGTCGACCAGTGCCCTCAGCGGTCCGCCTTCCTCGGCATCGCGGATGCGGTAGATTGCGGGCAGCAGGTCGTAGAGCGCCTGCGGGGTGATCCGGGTCATGCCATCACCTCCAGCGTGTCGAAGGGGGCGGGTGACAGCGTAAGGATTTCCGCCGCCAGCAGCCCGCCATCCTCACCCGTGCGGCCCGGGCGGGATTGCAGCAGCATGTGGTCGGTCGGCTCGGTCTGCGGACCGGTTTCGCGGTAAAGCCGGTCAATATCGACCGCCACGACGCCTGGTACGCCGTGGGCCATCGCTGCGACGTCGGACAGGGCGATGGGCTGGGCGAAGTCGCGCCTGTCGAAGGCATAAGCCGCCCGCAGGGCGGCCTCGACGTCGTCCAGAACGGCGTCGTCCTCATACGCGGGATCGACCGCAACCTTGAGCCCGAGGCGGAATTTCGCGATGGCGTAGGACAGCAGGTCGAACCCCACCAGCGGGTCGCCATATGTGCGGTACGCATCGCGCAGCGCCTGGAACACCGGCCCTGTAGCCGGCACCGCCGCGCCGTCATCGCCCGCGACGGTGACCACGATTCGCCGGGTTTCGCCCTGCCAGACCCAGCGCGCATCGGCCCGCGCGATCCCCGGATATCCCAGCGCGAAATCGCGGTAATCGGTGATCGAGACGATCCGCCCCAGGGTCAGGGTATAGATCGGCGCGTTCCGCCGGGCCGCGTCCGAAGTTTCGGCATCCGCGCCGCCTGTCGCGGCCATCGGGTTCACCACTTCCTTCAGGCCCAAGGGCCGGTCGATGGCCAGCGACAACTGCCCGGCGCGCACGTTGCCGGCCTTGCCCAAACCCTTGCGATACTCGGCCTCTATGTTGTCGCGCCCCGCGGGCGGACGGGCGCCGGAACTGCCGTCGCCAAAGCGCACCGTCGTTTCACCGGTATCCGAAAGCGTCGTGGCGAAAACCCGCGCGGTGGCGCCGCGCTGGTAGAGGTCGGGCACCTCGGTCCATTCCACCCCATCGATCCGAAGGGTCAGCGTCGAAGCCACCCCGTTCTCGGTCGAGGCCACAAGGTGCGTGACCGGCGCCTGTTTAAGGGTGAAACGCTGGAACGGCTGCGTCGGATCGCCTGCGCCCAGGATTTCCGAGGCCGCCTCGCCATGCGAGGCGCGCGCGACGTTTCCGTGAACCACTGTGCTGGCCCGGTCCATGGGCGCGAGGATCGCGGATTTCAGCGTCAGCGAGGTCCGCAGCGGGTCGGTCTGGTCGATTTCCTTCACCTCGTGGCGCTGGCTGATCTCGGGCGTGGTCTCGTCGGCGGCCACCGACGGAAGCCATCCGCGCCAGGCCAGCGTCAGCGCCAGATTGCCCTCCGGGTCGGTCAGCAGCCATAGCCCCAGCATCGGCGCGGCGGGGAAGAAAAGCGCGCCCTGCACCGTCATCCGCGTGCCGCGCGGCAGCGTGTCGAGCGTCACATCCGCGCGCAGTACCGTCAGCTGCGCGATGGCCACCTCGACCTGCGCGCGCCGGCCCTTGAGATACACCACCCGGTCCTCGGGCAGGTCGGGCACCTTGGCGTCCAGCTCGATCTGGGTGCCGGAGAGGAAATCGCGTTCGGGCGTCTCGGCCAGCGCCAGCCCCTCGCTGCCGCCATGGACCGCGATCCGTCGGTAAAGGCCCGCGAAGGTCGTGGCCCAGCCGGTCCGGTCGGGGCCCGGCACCGTCGCCCGCCCGCTGACCGAATAGCGTGCCTCGGCGTCCGAGGTGAGGGTCGCGATCCGGTAGAGTTCGACCGCTGCGCCTGGGCTGGCCAGCACCGCCCAGCCGTCCCGCACGAATTCCTTGTGGACGGCGTCCAGCACGATGCGCCCCTCGCTTTGCCGGCTTGCGAAATCCCAGTCCCCGACATCGTCCGCCGCGCCGATGATCGGCGAAGGGGAATTGTCGGGCGCCGATCCGACATAGCCGAAGGCAGTGCGCGTGTCCGCGGCAAGTACCGAGGGGTGCGGTGCGTTGTAACCGAAGAGCGAGACCTGCTTGCGCAACGCGAAGAGCTTGTGGACCGGCGCGGTGTCGCCCGCGGGGCTGACCTGTCCCAGCGGCTCGGCCCACTCGATCCGGGTGCTGTCGAGGGTGGCGTCGGGGGTCACGCGCGTCAGGCGCCGGACCTGCCAGAGGGTCGAGCCGGTGGAAAACCCCGGCCAGCCGGTGTCGAAGCGTTGCGGGTGGACGATGAGGACGACGTCGCCCGGGGCAAGGCCCGTGGCCTGCCCGGACAGCCAGGTGCCGGTATCGCCCTGCGCCAGAGCCACGCGCCGGTTCTGGCGGGGACGCATATTGTTCCAGGCGACGCGGGCGTCGAGATCGGCCAGCGTCTCGAAAACCTGCGCCTCTTCCTCCGGGCCGGGCTGGCTTTGCACCCGCGTGCCTTCGGGGATCGTCAGTTCCGCGACATCCGGCGCCGCACCCGGCGGGTCTTCCATCAGGAACACCAGGTCGGTTTCGGCGGCCGAGCCGGTGTGCAGGCGATAGCCGATCAGCCGGGCGATCTCGGCGATCGAGAAACGTTCGGTCGCGGTGCCGATGAACGCCTCGGTCGCGTGGCGTTCGTTGTAGAATGTCAGCACGTCGAGAACGGCGGCCCAGGCGTCGATCAGCGCGATGGTGAAATCGTCATCCTCGCGCGTGCCGAGACGGGCCAGCCCCGGAAGGGTCGAGGAGGCGAGCCGGGCCAGCATCGAGGCCTTGAAACTGGCATGCTCGCCCGCACGGTAGGTGATCGTGCCCAGGTTCGTGCGGTTCGTGAAGGGCCGGGCGGTCGACAGGGTGACGCCCTCGCAACAGCCGCAGGCATCGCCGGGCGCGGCGCGGGTGTCGGGGTGGCCGATGCGGATCGGGGGTTCGCTCATTTGCTGCCTCCCATCGTTATGGTGACCGAGCCCCGTTCGGGGAAGTTTCGGTCGTTCTCGCACTGCGCGATTTCCAGCCGGCCCATTTCGATCACGCCGTCTTCAAGCGGTTTGGTCGCGGTCGTGCCGCGGCGGCGGAAGGTGGTGGCCTTGACCGAGGTCACCCCCTCGACGCACATCACTGCGGCGTAGATGCGGCTGAGCCAGACCGGGTCGCCGAAGCTGAAATTGTCGGGGTGGAACAGGCCGGTGCGGATGCCCTGCAGCCGCTCGGTCGACAACACTTGCAGCACCTCGCGCTTGATCTCGCTGCGGAAATGGTCGGGGCCGGCGCAGACGAACAGCGCGATTTCCAGCGCGACGAAGCGGGGGGCGTCGATCTGCAGGTCGTAGCCCGCCATGCGGAACCGGTCGAGGAAGGCGGCGAGTTCGGCGCGAAATTCGGGCGTCACGGGCCGCCCGCCGAAGCGGTCCACGGTGACGAACACAGTGTAGCCGTGCCCGTTCCAGCGGAAGGTCGCGACGGCGCGCTGCACGTCGGGATGACGGCGGGCCATCTCGCCGTAATCGGCCTCGGTCACCGCGCGTTCCTGGCGGCGATAGGCGAAGGGCGCGGCGGCGCGCACCTCTTCCATGCTTTCGGGGCTCAGGCCGCCGGTGGCGGGCATCGGGTTGGTGACCGCCTCGATCCCGCCCTTGTCGGTGATGACATGGGCGATGGCACCCGCGCCGACATTGCCCGACGTGCCGTTGCCGACGCGGTAAGCGGCGGTGAAGCCCGTTCCCGCGTTCGGCCGCCGCCCGTTCGTGTCGTCGCCGAAGCGCAGCCGCGCGCGGCCGTCGCGTTCGGTTTCCACCACGAAATGCCGGTCCCCGGCGAAAGAGTTCAAGAGGTCCGCCCGGGCTTGCCAGTCGTCGCTGCCGGGTCCGTCATCGGTCAGTGTCACGGCAGGCGCACGGGCTGCAAGCGGTTGCGCCATGGCAGCATGCGCCGAGCGCGTGGCGAGCGGGTCGTAGGGCACGGCGTCCCCGGTTTGCGGGTCGCGGGTCACGGTCGCCTGGGTCACGGGACCGAGTTTCAGGGCCGGCTGGAACCGGGGCGGCACGGGCACCGGGGCGGGGCGGTCGCAGGGGTCGCCCGTGGCATCGGGCACGACGCTGAGATGCGGCTGGGGCACCACGCCCAGCGCCTCGGCCGCGACGCTACGGCCATGATCGGCCAGCACGATGTTTCCCAGCGCGCAGGAGACCTTGGTCGCGGTGCCGCCGCCCACTGCGTCGTCCAGCGTGGCCGACAGGCAGAACGGGAAGGGCAGGGCGTCTTCCTCGGCCCAGCGGATTTCGGTGATGGGCGCGGGATCGGCGCCCGGCGCCAGCGGCAGTTCGTCGGTCAGCCCCGCCTGCACCGCGGTCAGCCGCACCGCGTGGCGCCGGGTCGGGTCGGCATCGGCTGTGCGGTTGGTGCGGGGGCCGACACGTTCGGCGAAAACCAGGATGTCGCCGGGGGCGAGGTTCGGGAAATCGCCCGCCAGCGTCGCCCGCGTGGCCCCCGTCCGCAGGCAACATTCGCCGCTACCCCAGGTGTAGAAGTCGATCTCGTTGTGGCTGGACCGGAAGGTGCCGCCGTGGAGCGGTTCGAACACCTGCGGTGCGCGGTCGAAGGCGCGGTCGCGCAGGGAAGGAACGAGCACTGGGTCGAAGCCGGGGATGCGCGTGAGGAATTGCAGGTCCGTGGCCTCGGCCGTCACCACGGTGTCGGGGCCGCCTTCGACGGCCGGGGCAACCGGGCGCACCTGCACCCAGGCCCGCGCGTTGCCGCCATCGTGCATACGG
>JBNGDM010000107.1:0-10175 GCA_049975105.1 Rhodovulum sp.
GTCCTGCACCTGGTAGCCGGTCAGGAACATCTCGGGCAGCGCGACCATGTCGGCGCCCGCGGTGCAGGACATCGTGATGAAGCCCGCCTTCACCGCCGACGCCATGGCCCATGTCGAGGCGCTGGCCCGCGACTGCGCGCAGGGCCCCGCGCTGGGCATCGGCGCGCCCTATGCCGCGCATGGCCATCTCTACAACGCCTATTTCGTCTGCCAGAACGGCGCGGTCACCGCCCGCATCTTCAAGCACCACCTGCCGAACGACGGCGTGTTCGACGAACGCCGCGTCTATGACAGCGGGCCGATCAACGGGCCCTATTCGGTGGGCCCGCTGCGCATCGGCACACCCGTCTGCGAGGATGCCTGGTACGAGGACGTGGCCGAGGCCCTGGCCGAGACCGGGGCGGAACTCCTGCTGGTGCCGAACGGATCGCCGTATTTCCGCGACAAGTTCGACGTGCGGCTGTCGCACATGGTCTCGCGCGTGGTCGAGACCGGGCTGCCGCTGGTCTATCTCAACCTCGTCGGCGGGCAGGACGACCAGGTGTTCGACGGTGGCAGCTTCGTGCTGAACCCGGGCGGCCAACTGGCCGTCAAGATGCCCGTGTTCGACGAAGAGATCGCGCATGTCGATTTCGCCCGCACGCCCGAGGGCTGGCGCGCCGAGACCGGCGCGCGGGCGGCGCACCCGGATCCATGGGAACAGGATTACCGGGTGATGGTGACGGGGCTGGCCGATTACCTTGGCAAGAGCGGGTTTTCCAAGGTGGTGCTGGGGTTGTCGGGCGGCGTCGATTCCGCGCTGGTGGCCGCCATCGCCGCCGACGCGATCGGGCCCGAGAACGTCCGCTGCGTGATGCTGCCGTCGGAATACACCTCGGCCCATTCGCTGGAAGATGCTGCGGCCGTCGCCCGCGCGCTGGGCTGCCGGCTGGACGAGGTGCCGATCGCCGGTCCCCGCGCCGCGGTGACCGAGGCGCTGGCGCCGCTGTTTGCGGGCACCGCGCCGGACGTGACCGAGGAGAACATCCAGTCCCGGCTGCGCGGGCTGATCCTGATGGCGCTGTCGAACAAGTTCGGCGAGATGCTGTTGACCACCGGCAACAAGTCCGAGGTGGCGGTGGGCTATGCCACCATCTACGGCGACATGGCGGGCGGGTATAATCCCCTGAAGGACCTGTATAAAACCCGGGTCTTCGAAACCTGCCGGTGGCGCAACGCCAATCACCGGCCCTGGATGAAGGGCCCCGCGGGCGCGGTGATCCCGCCCCGCGTGATCGACAAGCCACCCTCGGCCGAACTGCGCGAAGACCAGAAGGACGAGGACAGCCTGCCGCCCTATGACGTGCTCGACCGGATCCTGCAGGGGCTGATCGACGACGAGAGATCGGTGGGGGACCTGGTGGCGCAGGGCTTTGACCGCGAGGTGGTCAAGCGCGTCGAACACTTGGTCTATATCAGCGAATACAAGCGCTTCCAGTCCGCCCCCGGCCCGCGCCTGACCCCGCGCGCGTTCTGGCTGGACCGCCGCTATCCCATCGTCAACCGCTGGCGCGACGACAGCTAGGGGCGGCGGGCCGGGCAGGGGGCGCTGCCCCCGTCGCCCCGAGGGGGCGACTCCCCCGGAGTATTCGAGCCAAGAAAAAGACCATGGCCCGGAGGTCAGGCGGGTTGGCGCACCACGTAGACCGAGCAATCGGAGTGACGCACCACGCGCGCGGCGTTGGGGCCGAGCAGGTAGTCGCGCAGTTCCGGCTTGTGCGAGCCGATCACGATGAGGTCGGTGCCGGCCTCGCGCGCGGCGTGGAGGATTTCCTCGTAGGCCTTGCCGGTGGCCACGATGTGGCGGACCTCCCCGTTGGCCTCGGCGCCGATCACGTCGATGGCGAAATCGTTGAGGATCGCCTTGGCCTTGGCCACCGCCTTGTCGTGGAAATTCTGGTCGAAGAACTGGCCCACGACGCTCATCCCGAAATCGGGGACCACGGTGATCAGGTCGAGCCGGGCCCCGTCGAGGCGGGCGAGTTTATGGGCCACGCGCAGGACCTCGCGGTCCACCTCGGGCTGGCTGACATCGATGGCGGCGAGGATCGCGGCACTCATGCTAGCACCTCCTGGCGTTGGGCGCGGCCCTTTTGCAGCCAGGCGACGCCGCCCAGCAGCAGCAGCGCCGGGATGAAGATCAACTCTTGCGGAAGCTGGTCGCGCGGCACGCGCAGCGCCGACAGCGTCACCGGGTCGTCACCGTAGAAGTCGAAGCCCTGCAGCGTATCGGCGAAGGGCGTGCCGAACATCGGTTCCTCGAGTTTCACGACGCCGTCCTCTTCGTAGGGCAGCAGGCCAGTGGCCTGGAGCCGGGCGGCGCCGCCCTCGGCATCGGCCACCGAGATCACGAGGCTGGTTTCCTTGGGTTCCAGCGTGTCGAAATCGGGCCCGGCGACGCGGACGCGGATGGTGTCGCCCGGGTTCGCCTGGGCCAGCGCCTGTTCCAGTTGGGCGGGCGGCAGGTCGGCGAAGGGGGGTTGCAGCTTGTCCATGAAGTAGTCGGGGCGGAACAGCGCAAACGCGATCAGGACCAGCGCGACGCTTTCGTAGATGCGGTTCTTGGTCAGGAACCAGCCCATGGTGCCCGCGGTGAACACCAGGATCGCGATGGTGGCCACCACGAAGACGATGATGCCCTGCAGCCAGCCCACGTCGATCAGCAGAAGATCGGTGTTGAAGATGAACACGAAGGGCAGCGCGACGGTGCGCAAGCTGTAGAAGAAGGCGGTGAAGCCGGTGCGGATGGCGTCGCCCCCCGACACGGCGGCGGCCGCGAAAGAGGCCAGCCCCACGGGGGGCGTCACATCCGCCATGATGCCGAAGTAGAACACGAAGAGATGCACCGCGATCAGCGGCACGATCAGCCCCGATTGCGCGCCCAGTTCCACCACGACGCCCGCCATCAGCGACGAGACGACGATGTAGTTCGCCGTGGTCGGCAGGCCCATGCCGAGGATCAGCGACAGGATACCGACGAAGACAAGCATCAGGATCAGGTTGCCGCCAGAGACGAACTCGACGAGGTCGGCCATCACCTGGCCGATGCCGGTCAGCGTCACCGTGCCGACGATCACGCCGGCGGTGGCGGTGGCAAGCCCGATGCCGATCATGTTGCGCGCGCCCGCAATCAGACCCTCGACCAGGTCGGCGACGCCCGCCTTGAAGGCGGCCGCCATCTCGCGCCCGCCGCGGAACAGCGCCTTGAGCGGGCGTTGGGTCAGCAGGATACCGAACAGCAGCGCGGTCGCCCAGAAGGCCGAGAGGCCGGGCGATTTCTGTTCGATCATCAGGAAGTAGACCAGCACGATGATCGGCAGCAGGAAGTAGAGGCCGGACTTGTAGATCTCGCCCACCACCGGCAGGCGCACGTCCTCGGCGTTGGGGTCGTCGGGTTCCAGGTCGGGCACGCTGGCCGCCACCGCCAGAAGCGCGACATAGGCCACGAAGACCAGGCCCGCCAGCACCCAGCCCGCGCCCTCGGGCACGGCCGCCGCGACCCAGCCGACGGGATATTGCACCAGATAGCACAGCGCCGCGAAGCCCGCGAAGAAGGCGAACATGCCGCCGATTGTGCGGCCCAGCGACACGACGCGATCGCCGAGCGTGGGCATGTTCCGCTTCACCGCCTCGAGATGCACGATGTAGACCAGCGCGATGTAGGAGATCATCGCGGGCAGGAAGGCGTGGGTGATGACCTCGACATAGGAGATGCCGACATATTCCACCATCAGGAAGGCCGCGGCGCCCATCACGGGGGGCATGATCTGGCCGTTGACGGAACTGGCCACCTCGACCGAGCCGGCCTGTTCCGAGGTGAAGCCCACGCGTTTCATCAGCGGGATCGTGAAGGTGCCGGTGGTCACCACGTTGGCGATGGAGGACCCCGAGATCAGGCCGGTGGCCGCCGAGCCCACGACCGCGGCCTTGGCCGGGCCGCCGCGCAGATGGCCCAGCGCGCCGAAGGCCATCTTGATGAAATAGTTGCCCGCCCCGGCCTTTTCCAAGAGCGCGCCGAACAGGACGAACAGGAACACGAACTTGGTCGAGACGCCCAGCGCGATGCCGAACACGCCTTCGGAGGTGATCCACATGTGGCTCATGGCCTTTTGCAGGCTCGCGCCCTTCCAGCGGATCACCTCGGGCACCCAACTGCCCGAGCCGAAGAAGACATACATCAGGAACACGGTCGCGATGATCGCCATGGCCGGGCCGAGCGCGCGGCGCGCGGCCTCGAACAACAGGATCAAGCCGACCAGCGCGAACCACTTGTCCACGTTGTCGGCCAACCCGCCCGACTGGACGATCTTTTCATAGAAGAAATAGCCATACATCGCGATGAAGGCGCCGACGGTGGCGAAGATCCAGTCCTGTACGGGAATGTATCGCCTCGGGCTCGACTTCAGCGCGGGATAGGCCGCGAAGGCCAGGAAGATCGCGAAGGCCAGGTGAATCTGGCGCGAGTTGTTGATCAGGTCGCCGGGCAGCACGTAATTGGCGATGGGCGAGGCCAGCAACACCTGGAACACCGACCAGATCACCGCCACCGTGGCCAGGAAAAGCCCGACCGGACCGGCGGGGTTGCGCGCGCCTGAATCGGAGGCGGCGACGAGTTCCTGGAGTTCCTCTTCGGACAGGGCACGGCCCTTGGCTGTCGTCTCGGACATCGGCCTCGTTCTCCCGGCTGGGCCGCGACGGTGCGCGGCTTTGTCGTTCACCGGCGCTTTTGGCGCGCCTTGGGTGGGCCGGGGCACGCGTCCGCGCGCCCCGGCCGTTGGGTCATAATGGCAGACCGGCTTACTCGATCCAGCCCTTTTCGCGGTAATAGCGCGCCGCGCCTTCATGCAGCGGCGCCGACAGGCCGTCCTTGATCATTTCTTCGGCTTTCAGGTTGGCGAAGGCCGGGTGCAGCCCCTTGAAGTCGTCGAAATTCTCGAACACCGCCTTCACGACCTGGTAGACCGCCTCTTCGGACACGTCGGCCGAGGTGACGAAGGTCGCGCCGACGCCGAAGGTGGTCACGTCCTCGTCGGTGCCGCGATACATGCCGCCGGGAATGGTGGCATGGCGGTAGTAGGGGCGCTCCTCGATCAGGGTCTCGATCGCGTCGCCGGTCACGTTCACCAGCACCGAATCACAGGCGGTGGTGGCCTCCTGGATCGAGCCCGAGGGGTGGCCGACGGTGTAGACCATCGCGTCGATCTGGTTGTCGCAGAGCGCTGCGGACTGCTCGGCGGCCTTCAGCTCGGTCGCCAGTTCGAAATCGTCCATGGTCCAGCCCATGGCCTCCATCACGACTTCCATGGTGCCGCGCTGGCCCGAACCGGGGTTGCCGATGTTGACGCGCTTGCCCTTCAGGTCCTCGAAGTTCGCGATGCCGGAATCGGCGCGGGCGACGACGGTGAAGGGTTCGGGATGGACCGAGAACACGGCGCGCAGGTTTTCGAACGGTCCCGCCTCTTCGAAGCGCGAGGTGCCGTTATAGGCGTGGTACTGCCAGTCCGACTGGGCGACGCCGAATTCCAGCTCGCCCGCGCGGATGGTGTTGAGGTTGTAGACCGAGCCGCCGGTGGATTCGACCGAGCAGCGGATGCCATGTTCCTTGCGGCCCTTGTTCACCAGGCGGCAGATCGCGCCGCCGGTGGGGTAATAGACGCCGGTCACGCCGCCGGTGCCGATGGTGATGAACTCCTCGGCGGCCACGGGCGCGGCCATCGCGGTCAGCGCGGCGGCGGCCGCGGTCAGTTTCAGTCGTGCAAACATGCAAGTTTCTCCTCTGTTGGATTGTCGTTTGCGTTCGGGACGTTAAATCACCCGCTCCAGAATTCGTCGAGCCGGTGATTGCGGGCCTCCACCTCCTCGATCCGGGCCTTGGCGGCGGGGCCTGCCCGCGCGGCCAGCATGCCGATGATCGTTTCGGCCAGCACCAGGCTGGCAGCGTAGGAGGAGAAGAATTGCGGGCTGTCCGAGGGCAGGATGAAGCCGGAATCGGCCCATTTCAACGCCGGACAGGTATGGGTGTCGGTCATCACCACCACGTAGGCGCCGCGTTCGCGCCCCATCTCGGCGGCGCGGACGGCGCGGCGCGCAAAGGGCGGTTTGGTCAGCACGATCAGCGCGTCGGCCTGGGTCAGGTCGGCCATCGCGGTGGCCAGCGACGCCCCCATGCGGCCGGCCAGCCGCCAGTTCGAGGCGAAGTAATTGCCCATGTAGGCCATGTATTCGACGATGCCGGTGGACCCCAGCGCGCCGAACAGCACCACGTTTTCGGCCCGGTGCAGGCGATCGACCGTGGCCTCCAGCCGGGCGGGGTCGATCAGGCGGGTCATCGCCTCGATATTGGCCGCGCAGGCGCTGGCCTGGCGCGTCAGGAAGGGCGGCTGGGCGCCCGCCTCGGCCTCGGCCTGCAATCGGCGGACCCGTTCGGAAAAGCTGACATAGCGCCGGCCGACCGCGTTGCGGGACAACTCGCGCATTTCCTCGTAGCTGGCGAAGCCCAGCGCGCGGGCCAGCCGCGAGAAGGTCGCCGGGGCCAGCCCCGAGGAAGCCGAGATCGAGCGCAGCGACCGGGTCGCCACGTCGACCGGGTTCGCCGCGACATAATCGGCGGCGTCGCGCAGCTTGGCGCTGAGCGCGCCGTATTCCGCGGCGATCTTGTCCTCGATGGACGCGCTGTCCGGCATGCACCCCCCGTGCGGATTCCCGTGCAGAATCGCTGAAACGCAGCGTTTCAACCGTTTTGCCCGTTGTCAATTCCTGAAACGTCTGTTTCAATTTCTGACCGAACGTCACCCGCGCGACTCGCGCCCCAAGGGCCCGCCCGATGTCCCACATCTTCCCCCGCAACTCCCGCGCCGCCCCGCCCATGGTCGCCCGCGGCGAAGGCGTCTACCTGATCGACGCGGACGGCAAACGCTATTTCGACGGCTCGGGGGGCGCGGCGGTGTCCTGCCTGGGCCATGGCGACCCGGAGGTGACGGCGGCGATCAAGGGGCAGCTGGACAAGGTCGCCTTTGCCCATACCGGGTTCTTCACCTCGGACCCCGCCGAGCGGCTCGCCGACATGCTGATCGACCATGCGCCGGCCGGGCTGGACCGGGTTTACCTGGTTTCGGGCGGGTCCGAGGCGATGGAGGCGGCGCTGAAGCTGGCGCGCCAGTATTTCATAGAGATCGGCCAGCCCACGCGCCACCGGGTGATCGCGCGGCGCCAAAGCTATCACGGCAACACGCTGGGCGCGCTGGCGACGGGCGGCAACATGTGGCGGCGCGAACCGTTCGCGCCGCTGATGATCGAAACCACCCATATTTCGCCCTGCTATGCCTATCGCGGGCAGGAACCCGGCGAAAGCGCATGGGACTATGGCCAGCGCGTCGCCAACGAGCTGGAGGCCGAGATCGCACGGCTGGGCGCCGACACGGTGATGGCCTTCGTGGCCGAACCCGTGGTGGGCGCGACCGCGGGCGCAGTGCCCCCCGTCGAGGGATATTTCAAGCGCATCCGCGAAATATGCGACACCCATGGCATCCTGTTGATCCTGGACGAGGTGATGTGCGGGATGGGCCGCACCGGCACGCTGTTCGCCTGTGACCAAGACGGGGTGGTGCCCGACATCACCGCCATCGCCAAGGGCCTGGGCGCGGGCTATCAGCCGATCGGCGCGATGCTGTGCACGGCGGCGATCCACGATGCCATTGCGGACGGGTCGGGGTTCTTTCAGCACGGGCATACCTACCTGGGCCACCCGGTCGCGGCGGCCGCAGCCCTTGCCGTGCTGACCAAGCTGACCGAGGGCGGTCTGGCGGACCGGGCGCGGGTGATGGGCGAGCGGCTGCAATCCGCGCTGGAGGCGGCCTTCGGCCAGCACCCCCATGTCGGCGATATCCGCGGGCGCGGCCTGTTCCGGGGGATGGAATTCGTCGAGGACCGCGAGACGAAACGCCCCTTCGACCCCGCGCGCAAGGTCAGCGCGCGGCTGAAGGCGGCGGCGTTCGAGGCCGGGCTGATCTGTTACCCGATGGGCGGCACGATCGACGGGCGCCAGGGCGACCACGTCCTGCTGGCGCCGCCCTTCATCCTGGAGGACGCCCATATCGACGAGATCGTGGACAAGCTCGGCACCGCCCTGGCCCGGGCGATCTGAGCGCGCTGGTGCCCGCGGCCGGACTCGAACCGGCACGGCATTCGCCTAGGGATTTTAAGTCCCCTGTGTCTACCAATTCCACCACGCGGGCGCGGCGCGGACCATAGCGGCGCGCCCGGGCGATGGAAAGCGCTAGCGACGCGCGGTGACGACCGTGTCGCCCCCCGCGATCAGATGAAGCGCGCCGCCGGGCAGGATGTCGAACCGGTCGACCCGCGCCAGCGCGTCGAGAAGGCGCCGTTCCTGCGCCATCAGCGCCTCGGGGCAGGCCATCATCGTCACCGCAAGCGGCGCGAAGCGCAGCCCCTCGCCGGTCATCTCGACGCCACCGTTGAACCGGTTGCACCCCGTGGACCCGGCGACACGGCCGCCCGGCAGGAAGGCCAGCGTCACGGTCGATTCCTCGACGATTCCGCCGCCCGCGATCTCTTCGACCTGCCAGGGATGCGCGGTCAAAAGGTCCATCGGGTCGCCGCCACAGCCCGACAGGTGCCGCCCGCCCGTTTCGACCGTCGCCCGGGCGGGATGGGGCATGCCCGTCATGTCGTCATGGCAGAGCTCCAGCCGCAGGCTCAGCACGAGATCCGCCCCCTCGGCCGCATAGCGCCGCGCGCCGTCGACGGTTTCGGGGGCGGGCTGCGGGACCGTGATGTCGGTTTCGCCGTAATCGCCCAGATAGCGCATCTGCCCGTCCGCGATGCGCAGCGTCCAGCCAGGTTCGTTGCCGCGGGCGGTGTAGCGATCGCCGGGAAGCGTTTCGGTGCATTCGGGAAACGACGTGCCCGACAGGCGGAGGGTGGCGGCGTCGCCCTTGGTCCAGATCCAGGTTTCGGGGTCATCCGGCGCCACGTATTTCGCCCCCGAGGCCGTAGGTTCGGGCACGAGGTCCAGGTAGCGGCCCCCGACCCGCAGCCGCGCGCCGCCTTCGACGACGCCCAGGTCCGCCGTCAGTTCGCCGCAGCTGAACGTCGCGGCGAACCCCATCGGCTGGACCCCCCGCAGCGGCACCATCCCGAGGGGGACCGGATCGGTCCCGGTCTCGATCGCGACCGGTTGGGACAGCCAGCGGACCGCGCCCCCCAAACGCAGCCCCGCGCGCAGCGACAGGGCCGGGCCGGACGGCGCCGCGACCGCGAAGGGCAGCGGCACCTGCGCGCCCTCGGTCGGCGCGGCCCGGCGCGCCACCAGCGCGCCCGTGTCGTCGCGCAGCTCGACCAGCATCCGGGCGTCGGGCGGCAGCGCGATCCGTTCGCGATAGGCCAGGCTGCCGGAAATCTGGCGGGTGTCCTGGGCGGCGGCGGCCAGCGGCAGGGCACACAAGACAAGGGCGGTGATGCGTTTCATGGCGGCGGCCTTCGGTTGTGATTGTCGCGCCAGCCTAGCACGGAACCGCGCGCCCCGGTCACGTGAGGTTCGTCAGCCCGGTATCCTTGACCGCCTCCATCGCGACATAGGTGGAGGTGTTGGCAACATGGGGCAGCGCGGACAGGCGGTCGGCCATCACCTCGCGGTAACTGGCCATGTCGGCGGTCCGGACCTTCAGCAGGTAGTCGAAGCCGCCCGCGATCATGTGGCATTCCTCGATCTCGGGGATCGCGCGGACGGCGGCGTTGAACTGTTTCAGCGCGGCCTCGCGGGTGTCGGTCAGGCGCACCTCGACAAAGGCGACATGGGCCAGGCCCAGCCGGATCGGGTTCAGCATCGCGCGGTAGCCGGTGATGATGCGGTCCTGTTCCAGCCGCCGCAAACGCGCCTGGGTCGGCGTCTTGGACAGGCCGATCCGGCGGGCCAGCTCGGCCACGGGAATGCGCCCCTCGGCGGCGAGCACGCGCAGAATCGCGCGGTCGTGGCGGTCGAGCGGCGGAAGGTCGCTTGGCATGTGAAACCCCTGAAATTGGTCTTTTCGCCTGCCTGTTTGCGTCAATGTGGCCGAACAGGCGCAAAATTCGACGGTATACTGCCCGCAACCAGGGGGAAATGCCATGACCGACGA
>JBNGDM010000108.1:0-10096 GCA_049975105.1 Rhodovulum sp.
TGACACGGCCCCGGCGGCGCCGTGGGGCGCCGCCGGAGTCCGAAAAAAGTCATATGGGATTCATATGCGATTCATATGGAATTCATATCGCCGAATCCGGGGGGGTCCGCCCCCTCAGACCCGCCCCGCCAGAAGCGGCAGGGTCATCGCCCCGGCATAATCCCGCGCCTCCGCCAGGTAGGCATCATAGCTCTCCCGCACCTTGGCCACGTCCGGATTCGCCGCGGTCAGATCGTCCTGAACCTCGCCCCAGGCGGTTCTCAGCCCCGCGATCACGTCGTCCGGGAAGGGCAGGAACCGCACCCCCTGCGCCTTCAGATCGGCCATCGCGCGGGCGTTGAAATAGTCGAACTGCGCCTGCACCTCCAGCGCCGCGGTCAGGGCGGCAGACTCGCAAATCGCCTGCAAATCAGGGCTGAGTTCGGCCCAGGCGTCCTGGTTGAACACCACCGCCAGACCCGCCCCCGGTTCGTTGAAGGCGGGCACGTAGCAGATATCGGTCAGCTTCTGCAGCCCGAACGCCTGGTCCAGCATCGGACCGACCCATTCGGCCGCGTCGATGGCCCCCGATTGCAGCGCCTGGAATATCTCGGGCGGCGGCATCAGCACCGCGTTGACGCCGAGCTTTCGGTAGATCTCGCCGCCCAGCCCGGCGACGCGCATGTTCAGCCCCGACAGGTCCGCGACCGACCCGATCTCGGACTTGAACCAGCCGCCCGACTGGGTATTCGAATTGCCCGAATAGACCGGCTTAAGTCCCCGCTGGGCATAGATTTCATTCCAGATCTCCTGCCCGCCGCCCCAGCGCAGCCACGCGTAATGCTCGTTCGAGGTCATCCCGAAGGGGACGCCGGTGAACCAGTGCAGCGCCGAGTTCTTGCCCGCCGCGTAATAGGTCGGCCCATGGCCCACCGGCGCGTTGCCAGCCTGCACCGCGTCCTCGACGCCGAAGGGCGGCACCAGTTCGCCCGCGCCGTAGACTGTGAAGCTGAGCCGGCCATCCGACATCGCCGCGACCCGTTCGGCGAAGGTCTGCACGTTGGTCCCCACCCCCGGCGCGTTCTTCGGGAATGCGGTGGGCAGGTTCCAGGTGATCCTGCCCTGGGCAATGGCGGGGCTTGCCAGCGCTCCGGCGGCGGTTGCGCCCGCGCCGGTCTTCAGGAAACGTCTGCGGTCCATGTCGGTCCTCTCGTGTCTCAGCGGAAAATCAGGTCCGGCAGCCAGGTGGCCAGCGCGGGCACGGCTATCAGAACCCCAAGGGCGGCCAGCTGCAACAGGACAAAGGGGACCACGCCGCGATAGGTGTCGAGCGAGGTGATGTCGGCGGGCGCGGCCGACCGGAAATAGAACAGCGCGAATCCGAAGGGCGGCGTCAGGAACGAGGTTTGCAGGTTCATCGCGATCAGGATGGCGAACCATACCGGCGAGATGTCGGTGCCCAGGATCGGCGGGCCGAGGAGCGGCACGACGATATAGATGATCTCGACCGCCTCCAGCAGGAAGCCGAGGAGGAAGATCAGCCCCATTACCAGCGCGATTGCGCCATAGGTGCCGCCCGGCAGCGACGCCATCAGCTCTTCCACGAGGTGGTCGCCGCCGAATCCGCGGAACACCAGCGACAACAGCGAGGCCGCGACGACGATGCCGAATACCATCCCCGAGATGCGCACCGTGTCGGTCATTGCCCCCGTCAGCAGCCCCGACCGCCAGAGCCGCCCCACCGCCCAGAGCGTGCCCGCCGCGATCAGCAGCGCTGCGGCAAGGGCCGCCAGCGCCGCGGGCGTGCCCGGCGCGGCGCGGCCCAGCCCGGCCATGCCCAGCCCCACCAGCGCGAGTGCCGCCAGCCCCGCCCCGGCGATCAGCCAGCGCCCAGGGCGCAACGGTTCGGCGGCATGGGCCGCCAGAAGTGCCGCGCCCACCGCGCCCAGCCCCGCGGCCTCGGTCGTGGTGGCGACGCCCGCGAGGATCGAGCCCAGCACCGCGAGGATCAGCAGGATCGGCGGCAGGAAGGTGAACAGCACTTCGCCCGCGGGGACGGGGGCGCGCGGAGCAGGGGCAAAGCCCGGTGCGGGCCGCAGCCGCAGCGCGACATAGGCGGCATAGAAGGCGACCAGCATCAGACCGGGGATCAGCGCGCCCGCGAACAGGTCGCCCACCGACACCGCGTCGGGCGCGAAATTCCCCGCCGCCTGCTGCGCCTCGAGATACACGTTGCCGATCTGGTCGCCCAGCAGCACCAGAACGATCGAAGGCGGGATCACCTGGCCCAGCGTGCCGGAGGCGCAGATCAGCCCCGCCGCCAGCCGCTTGTCCACCCCCGCCGCCCGCATCGCGGGCAGGCCGATCAGCACCAGCATGACCACCGTCGCCCCGATGATGCCGGTCGAGGCGGCGATCAGCGCGGAAAAGGCCAGGATGCTGAGCGCCATGCCGCGAGAGGACCCGCCGGTCATCCGCGCCAGCACGCCCAGCATGCGTTCGGCCAGCCGTGCGCGTTCCAGCAACACCCCCATCAGCACGAACAGGGGCACCGCCATCAGCAGACGGTTCGACATCACGCCCCAGACCCGGGCCGGGAAGAAGTTGAGGAAATTCAGGTCGAACACGCCCGCCGCCGCGCCGATCAGCGCGGTCACCAGCGGCACGCCCGCGATGGCCAGCATCGCCGGAATGCCACTGAGGATACCCGCGAAGAGGCCAAGGCCCATGGCCAGCAGAAAGCCCTCGGCCCCGGTCACTCCGCCGCCCTCCGGCCCAGAACCTGCGCGACGCCTTGCAGGATCATCAGTATCGCGGCCAGCGGCAGCGCCGTCTTGACGAGGTAGAGCCCCGGCAGGCCGCCGGTTTCGACGGACCCCTCACGGATCGACCAGGCATAGGAAAGATCGGGCCAGAACGCCCGGATCATCAGCCCGAACACGGGGACCAGGAACAGCACCAGCGCCACCGCGTCGGCCGCGCGCAGATAGGCGGGCGGCAGGCGTTCCGAGAACACCTCGACCCGGACATGGCCCCCCCGGGCCAGCGTCACCGGAAGGCTGAGGGCCATCAGCACCGCAAAGGCATAGCCGGCCGCATCCTGCAACTGGATGAAGCCCAGGCCAAAGCCGTAGCGCAGCACGATGATCGCCAGCACCGCGCCCACAAGGAACAGCCCCGCCGTGACGCAGGCGGCCAGCGCCACCCGGTCAAGCCAGCGGCACAGCGCAAGATAGGCGGAAAGGGCGCGGCGCATCTGCATGGGCGGGGCCTTGCCACAGCCGTGCGATGGGCGCAATCGTGCCATGCGTGGAATGGCGCTGGCCCTTGCCCGCCGATGCGCTATGCTGCGCCGCAGCAAAAAGGAGAGGCCGATGACGGTTCGGATCGTGGTTCTTGGGGGCGGGTTCGGCGGCATGTACGCGGCGCGGGCGCTGAAGAAACGGCTGCGCAACAAGGCCGAGGTCGAACTTATCAACGCCGAGAACTATTTCGTGTTCCAGCCGCTGCTGCCCGAGGTGGGCGCGGGCTCGATCACGCCGGGCCACGCGGTCTCGCCCCTGCGGTTCCTGCTGAAGGGCGTGTTCGTGCGCAAGGCGGTGGTCGACAGCGTCGATTTCGCGCGCAAGGTCATCACCGTGTTCCAGGGCATCCAGCGGATGCCGGTCGAGGTGCCCTATGACCACCTGGTGATCGCGCTGGGGCAGGGGGTGGACCTGTCGCGCATGCCGGGGCTGGAAGAGCACGCTTTGAAGATGAAGACGCTGGAGGATGCCCGCCGCCTGCGCGAGCACGTGATCCAGCAGCTGGAACATGCTCAGGTGACGCCGCTGGAGGACACCAAGCGCGGCGCGCTGACCTTCACGGTGGTGGGCGGCGGGTTCTCGGGCGTGGAAACCGTGGGCGAGATGAAGGAACTGATCGACCGATCGCTGCCCTTCTATCCCAAGATCGATCCGTCCGAGGTGCGCGTGCTGCTGGTGGAATATGCGCCGCGCATCCTGAACGAGATGCCGGAAAAGCTTGCGGATTACGCCGCGGCGCATCTGCGCAAACACGGCATCGAACTGAAGCTGAAGACCGGCGTGGCCAGCGCCACCGCGCGCCAGCTGGTGACCAGTGACGGCGAGGTGATCGACACCCGCACCATCGTCGCCACCATCGGCAACGCGCCGCTGCGCGTCGTGTCGCGCATGGGCCTGCGCAGCCAGCATGGCCGTATCGCCGTCGAGCGCACGCTGCGTGTTCCGGGGTATGACAATGTCTGGGCGCTGGGCGACTGCGCGCTGATCCCGCTGAAGGAGGGGGCAAGCGAGCGGTTCGACTTCGCCCCGCCGACCGCGCAGTTCGCCGTGCGCGAGGCCAAGCGGATCGCCAAGAACATCGCCGCCGCCGTGGCCGGCAAGCCGGTGCAGCCGTTTTCCTACAAGTCGCGCGGCTCGCTTGCCTCGCTGGGGGCCAAGCGTGGCGTGGCCGAGGTGTTCGGCTTTCAGATCACCGGGTTTCCGGCCTGGGTGATCTGGCGGTCCTATTACCTGGCGCTGCTGCCCGGGATGGGCACGCGGATCAAGGTCATGGTGAACTGGTCGCTGGACATGCTGGGCGCGCGCAGCCTGGTGCAGATCAAGGCCTATACGAAACCGCCGCTGCGCTATGTCTATTACCGGGCGGGCGACCGCATCTACAACACGGGCGACCGGTCAGACGGGTTCTTTACCGTGGTCTCGGGCGCGGTCGAGATGGACCGCGTCAATCCCCAGACCGGCGAGACGGTGACGCGTGTCATCGGCCCCGGCGGGCATTTCGGTGAACGGTTGATCCTGGGGGCCACGCGGCGCAAGACCACCGTTCGCGCGGTCGAGGACACCAAGGTTCTGGTTATGAACCGCGAGGAATTCATGATGCTGGCCGACGGCTTTCCCGCGTTCCGCGAATATTTCCGCCCCTACATGGAGGAACGCGGCGCGCAATGGCCGCCGGCCTCGGACTGAGGGTGGGTCACAGCACGGAAATCAACCGGGTCGCGCTTTCGACACCGTCGATGACCGGCACCGAGAGATGCGCGCGCAGGTAGCGCGTGATCCGCGCCATGCCGGCGCAACCCAGAACGATGGCGTCCACGTCGTCCTCGGCCACGGCGCGGGCGGCCTCCTCGGCGATGCGGGCGCAGGCTGCATCGGGGTCGTCTTCCAGCGCCAGCACCGGCACCTCGCTGGCGCGGACCCGGCCGACCATGTGCATCAGGCCGTAGGCGTGCAGGTTCCCCTCGATCACCGGCACGGACACCGGCAGCGTCGTCACCACCGAGAACCGCCAGCCGCGCAGCGCGGCGGTATGGAACGCGGCCTGGCCGATGCCGATCACCGGGCAGGCGGCGCGCCGCCGGGCCTCGTCCAGCCCGGTATCGTCGAAGCATGCGATCACGATGCCCGAGGCGCCCGCGTCGCCGGCCCGCCCCACCAGGTCCAGCAGCGGCGGCGTGGCCAGCCGCCCGTCGGCCTCGCCCTGGATCGCGGGCGGGCCGTCATGCGAGGTCCAGCCCTCGATTTCGGCGCCGGGCAGAGTGGCCCGCGCCATGGCGAGGATCGACTCCGTCATCGCCACGGTCGAATTGGGGTTGATGACGACCAGGGGCATCGGCGGTCTAGACCATGCCCTGCCCGGCATCCGAGCCGTGCCGCGCCCGCCGCCGGTTCATCGCCCAGACGGTCAGCAGGAAGACCGCGATCACGAGGAAGGAAAACGCGGTGGTCAGCGTACCCAGCGCGAAGATCACCGGCGTGGTGACGTTGGTGGTCATCCCGTAGATTTCCAGCGGCAGGGTGTTGTAGCTGCCCGCGGTCAGCAGGGTGCGCGCGAATTCGTCGTAGGAGAGGGTAAAGCCGAACAGCGCCACCCCGATCAGCGAGGGCGCGATGATCGGCAGGACGACGTGGCGGATCGTCTGCCAGGGGGTTGCGCCCTGGTCGCGGGCGGCTTCCTCGTAACTTTTGTCGAAGCGGTTGAAGACGGCGAACATGATCAGCAGGCCGAAGGGCAGGGTCCAAGTCAGCTGCGACCCGAACCCGCTGGTGGCCCAATGCACGTCCAGCCCCGACTGGCTGAAGATCAGCCCCACCCCCAGCGAGACCAGGATCGAGGGGATCACCAGCGACGTGATGACGAGGTAGAAAAGCACCGCCGAACCCGCGAACCGCTTGCGGAAGGCGAGCCCGCCCATGATCGAGACCACCACGGTGGTGACCATCACCATCAGCCCCAGCGCGAAGGAGCGGCGGAAACTGCCCCAGATGTCGCCCACCGCCTGTTCCTGGAACAGGTCGCGGAACCAGTAGAGCGACACCCCGTTCATCGGGAAGGTCAACCCGCCCTGCGGCCCCTGGAAGCTGAGGATGCCGATGGTGATGATTGGCCCGTAGAGGAACAGCAGGAACAGCACGAAGAAGGCGGCGAGCAGGTAGAAGGCGCGGGAGCGTTTCTCCATCGTCAAAGCTCCTTCCGGATGTCGACGAAGCGCAACAGGATCGCGATCACCATCAGCACGGTGATGAGCAGGATCACGGCGGTGGCGGCCGCCGAGGGGTATTGCAAAAGCCCGATATCGTTCGAGATCAGCCGGCCCACGTTCGCGGACTGCGAGCCGGACATGAACCGCACGGTGATGAAATCGCCCATCACCAGCGTGACCACGAAGATCGACCCGATCATGATGCCCGGCTTCGTCAGCGGGATGATGACGTTTGTCAGCGTCTGGAACCCCGTCGCGCCCGCGTCATAGGCGGCCTCGATCAGCGATTTGTCGATCCGCATCATGGTGTTGAAGATCGGCACCACCATGAACAGCGTGTAGAGATGGACAAAGGCGAGGATCACCGAGAAATCCGAGAACAGCAGCCATTCCAGCGGTTCGTCGATCACCCCCCAGGAGATCAGCGTCGAGTTGGCCAGGCCGTTGCGACCCAGGAACGGGATCCACGAGATCATGCGAATGATGTTCGAGGTCCAGAACGGAATCGTGCAAAGCAGGAACAGCGCGACCTGCCAGGTGAGGCTGCGCACGTGGAAGGCGAGGAAATAGGCGACCGTGAAGCCGATCACGAGGGTGAAGGCCCAGGTGACGAGTGCGTATTTGAAGGTGTTGAGGAACACCGAATACGTGACCGGCGAGGTCAGCAGGAATTCGTAATTGTCGAGCTGGAAGGCCGGGTAGATCGAGAATTCCGTGGCGCCCCAGAAGCTGACCACCACGATCATCACGATGGGCAGCACGAGGAAGCACAACAGAACGAATGCCAGCGGCGAAGCCAGCAGCCAGCCGGTCAGGTGGCGGTTCTTGAGGGGCGTGGCCATGGCGGGTCCTCGGGCGGGGCTTGGAGGGGGCCCTCCCCCGGCTGGCGGGGGAGGGCAACGGGCCGGGCGGCGCGGAAGGGTCGTGCGCCGCCCGGCCCAGGTCGGACGCGCGCCGTCAGGCGGCGATGAATTCGTTCCACTTGCGGACCATGTACTGGTTCTCGTCCATGACCGCGTTCCAGCAGGCCACCGCGCCCATCCGGTCGTAGAACGAGCCGCCGTCGCGGACCTCGCCGGCCTGGGCCATCGGGTCGCCGAACGGGTTGGTGATGGTCTCGGTCGCGGGCTTGCCCTCGAACCAATAGCCCCATTCGTTCTCGGTCATGTAGTTCTTGGAGGTTTCCGGGACGGCCGAGTAATAGCCCTGGCGCATCAGGAAGCCGCCGACCCAGCCGTCGAGATACCAGTTGATGTAATCGTAGGCGGCATCCAGTTCCATGCCGGACAGGTTCTTGGACAGCCCGATCCCGCCGCCCCAGCTGCGGTAGCCCTCTTTCAGGGGCTGGTAGACGCAGGGGATGCCGCGCGATTTCACCGCGGTGATCGCGGGCGACCACATCGACTGGATCACCACCTCGCCCGAGGCCATCAGGTTGACGCTCTCGTCGAAGGTCTTCCAGAAGGCGCGGAACTGGCCGTTTTTCTTGGCCTCGGTGAAGATCGCCATTGTCTTGTCGATCTCTTCCCGCGTCATGTTCCCCTTGTCGCCATAGGTGATCTCGCCCATCGCCTCGCAGACCATGGCGGCGTCCATGATGCCGATGGCGGAGATATCCAGGATCGAGGCCTTGCCCTTGAACTCGGGGTTCAGCAGTTCCGTCCAGCTTTCGATCGGGCGGCCGATCAGGTCGGGGCGGATGCCCAGCGTGTCGGCGTTGTAGATCGTCGGGATCAGCGTCATCCAGCCCGACTCTTCGGCCACGAAATCGGTGCCGTCGGGACCGGAGGTGAAGCCCACGGTATGGGGGGCGGTGCCCTGGGCGATGGTCGACTCGGGCGTCAGTTTGCCGTCGCGGAAGATGCCCACGATCTTGTCGTAGTTCTTGATCCGGCTGGTATCCATCCCCTGAAGGTTGCCGGTGGGCCAGACCTTCTTGCAGATCCAGTATTCGATATCGGCGATGTCGAAGCTGTTGGGCTGGGTCGCGGCGCGCTGAGTCACGGCGTCGGAATCGAGTGCGGTCATCTCGAGGGTGAAGCCCAGGTCCTCCTTCACCTTCTGAGCCACCTCGTTGAGGTTGGACACGCCGGTGCCGAACTGGCGCAGGGTGATGTCCTTGATGTTCTGCGCCCAGATCATGGGCGCGGGCAGGGTCGAGGCGGCGACGCCCGCGGCGGCGCCTTTCAGCAGGCTGCGGCGGCTGAGGCCGGGTTTCGTCTGGTCGGTCATGCGTGGTCTCCCGTGTTGGACTGTCAGGTCAGGCGGTCAGGGCGTGGAGGTTTTCTTCGTCCCAGCTCAGCCCCACGCCGTCGCCGGGCTGGATGGGTTTGGCGAAATACTGATCTTCGGGAACGACGGCGGTGATCTCCTGGTCGCCCGCGGTCATCAGGGTCAGCGCGACGCTGGCGCCCTGGTATTCTAGGCCGGTGACGCGGCCATCGAGCTTGCCCTCGTCGGGGGGCGTCACCGTCACCTGGTCGGAGCGGATCGCGAAATGCCCCTTGGGCAGCGCGATCACGTTGTGGCCCCCCATGAAGCGGGCGACGAACTCGGTCCTCGGCGCGTTGAACACGTCGCGCGCGGGACCGGCCTGTTCGATGCGGGCGTTGTTCATCACCACGATCTCGTCGGCCAGGGCCAGCGCCTCGTCCTGGCCATGGGTGACGTGGACGAAGGTGATCCCCAACTCGCGTTGCAGTTTCTTCAACTCGGAGCGCATGCGCACGCGCAGAAACGGGTCGAGCGCGGAGAGGGGTTCGTCCAGCAGAAGCACCTGCGGATCGGTGATGAGCGCACGGGCAAGGGCGACGCGCTGCTGCTGGCCGCCCGACAGTTGGGCGGGCAGGCGTTCGGCGAAGTCGGTCATGTGCACGAGGTCCAGCAACTCGCCCGCCCGGCGGCGCCGCGTTTCACGGTCGACGCCCTTCATCTTGAGGCTGAACGACACGTTGTCGATCACGCTGAGATGCGGGAACAGCGCGTAGTTCTGGAACATCATCGCCGTGCCGCGCTTGGCGGGGGGAAGGTGGGCGATGTCGTGCCCGCCCAGCACGATGGCCCCGTCCGACACCTCTTCGTGGCCGGCGATCATCCTGAGCGTCGAGGATTTGCCGCAGCCCGACGGTCCCAGCAGGCAGGCATAGCTGCCGGCATGGAACAGGTGGTGGATCGCATCCACCGCTACGGTCGTGCCATAGCGCTTGGTCAGGGCGACGAGTTCCAGATCGAGTTCCGAGCGCATGCGTGTCCCCTTGGCGTGCTGTCCTCAGGTTTCGCCGGGATTTCGGCGGAGGGAATGACGAACCTCGCCGTCGCCCGGCAATTTCCGCCAAACTGCCTGCCAATTGGGCAGGCGTGAACATATTTGTCTCACAAACGATCAGCGATTGTATACGATTTTAATCTCGATCGGATCGGTGCGCGCCGAATCTTGTGCGGTCCGGCGCGTTCGGCCAGAAGGAAACGAGGTATGGAGAGCCGGTGTGAACGAGGTCAGATCCATCGAAAGCAAAGAGACGCGACGCGCGCCCCGCGCCCGCGAGGTTGCCGACAGCCTGACCCGCGCGATCCACGAACACCGCCTCGGCCCGGGCATGAAGCTGAACG
>JBNGDM010000109.1:0-10040 GCA_049975105.1 Rhodovulum sp.
TCTTGGGTGAGACTGCGCGATGCAGGGCATCGCGTTCCCTGAAAACGGCCCGGTGCAATATCACCCCCCCCTGCTGCAATCAAAAGCACCGGACCAAAAACAGCCCCAGAAAGGAGGTGTCCCCGGGGTCTTGACGCTGTCGCATGGGGCGACGGCAAGGCCGAAGGAGCCGAACATGTCACACAGACAAAAGACAACGACACATCGCGCGCAGATGGCAGTGGTGCGCGCATTCTTTTTCGAACATGCGAGCGCACTTCTGAATGCCAGCCTCCTTCTTGGCGGAGAGCCGGCATATCGGCGCAGCCAGGCGCTGATCGAAGATATCCGCCAGGGTACGAAGATGACGCGCCGGATGCGCGAACGCCTGGTCGACCTGCACGCGCTTCTGGCTCTCCAGAATGTCGGCGACCCCGAGCGGGTCGAAACAGCCTGTTTCGCGGCAATCGACCCTGCCGACCCAATCGTGGAAGACCTCTGTCTCCTTGCGGATGCGCTCTACGATCTTCTGGTCGCGATCGCGCAGGACGAAACCGCCCCCGTAGCGAACGCCGATATCGGCCACGTGCCCTGCTACAAGGACGCCGCCTGATCCTCTCCAAGCTGGCCCTTCGGGGCCGGCTCCGATTGACCCCGCCCCGCATGGTGCAGGGCGGATTAGGAGAGGAGAAACTCCATGAAATACAAAGAAAGATCTCTAGAGGATCAGGTGGTGGGTGCCATCCGGTCAGGGCGCCAAGTTGCAGCCCTGTTCCGGGAATTGCGCCCGTGTGGCGACAGCCATGAGGATGGATTCCTCGAGCGCTGCATGGCGCCGTTGCGGAACGGACAGGTCTTCGATCCCCGCCACGAAGGCGGGTTCGAAGCCGCCCTCGGTCGGCTCCGCGTCCTGCGCGACGCTGAAGAACGTGGCCGCCATCGGGAATTCGTCGGGTTCCACGACCCCGAAGGAGACGCCGTCGGCATCGTGCAGGAGGTCGTCGAATACAGCGACCGCGGCCGCGCGCTCTCGACCCTCGTCGACCGGCTCGAGGCATTTCTTGCCCTGCGGCAGGACGTTCTCGACAGCCTGGCGGCAGAGCGCTTCATCCTCGGGATGAGCTGAACCCATTCAAAAAATGCTTTCTGAGCGCAAGGGTGCGGGCCGCTGGCCCGCACCTGAAGAAACCAGCGTTTTCTTTTCCGCCCCCAAATCCAAGAACCAAGATTCCTTCCGAGGGTGGCTGGCCGCCCTTCCCTTTCCGCCTTTCGCCCATAGCCATCAAGAGGCAAATCATGAAGCCCATCAAGGTAACCCCGAAAAACGCAGACGCCATCAAGACGGCCCTCGCCGAGGTCAACGGCAGGGCTTCGTCGCTCACCATCACCACTTACGAAACAGTGGAGGCCTTCGCGACGGAGGCGACAAGAGAACTCTCCGAATTCCTGCCCAAAAAGGTGTGGAAAGGCGCGCGGGCAATCTGCAAGCCCGCGGGGCCGAGCAGTTCGTACAATAACAGGGCGGTTTCGACGGAGATCACCCTGAATTTTCGCGCCTCCGGGGTCTTTCTGTCCGCTGTCAAGCGTAGCGAGGTCTCTCCGAGAGACCCCAAACGCATGCGCCTGGTGATGACGCCCGTTCAGCTGGCCGTGGCCAGGATGCGCTTCGACAATCTTCTGGAAAAATACGCGCCGTCCGAGGCCAAGGACATGAGTTCACATGAGAAAATCCGTGTCGAGCGAGATGCCCGCGCGCTCCTTTCCTGAGCTGGAGCGGTCAGGTCGAAATCCTGACCGCAAGCTACAAAACGAGGGAATCTCGCATGATACACTTTCCGGACAGGCCGACTGCTGGCCCTCAAACATTAGCCTGGCGCTGGCTCCTCGACGAGCCCCTGCCAGCTCGCGTCATTGCGGATCCGGGGCAACTCGTTCTCCAATTCAAGCCGAATACAACCGGGCGGGGCATCCGGCTCCTGTCGGACGAGGAACTCGCAGAGGCGATTGAAAACACGGCGCCTGTCGCGGGCCACGCCCGATCCCTGGCGTCTCTGGTCGCGGAGCGCGACCGGCGCGCATGCGAAGAGCCGGAAGACAAGATCAACCGCATGAGGGCCCGCCTAGCATATGAGTCTTCGTCCCGGAAAATGAAAAGCGGAGCACGCAAGGCGCCGGCCGGCTGGGCGCCGCGTCTCTTGCCAGAGCCGCGGCCGATCGCGGTTATGGGAAATCCCGACGCCCTGACAATCCGGAACAGGTGCAGCGTGACATACGCGAACAAGGCCCTGGCCATCATGACCCAGGACGAACTGCTCGAGGCCAGAGAGTACTGGCGCCGGGAAATATCCCGGAGAAAAGGCCGGAATGGCAACATCCCCGGGGGCCGGACCCTGGCAGCCCTTGAGGCGGAAATCGAACGCCGTGGATCCGAGAGCTATGCCAATCGCCTCGACCGGCTGCTTCACCGGATCGAACGGGATGTTCTGGAGGACCGCCGCGCTGAACAGCGCATGAAGACCGGCCTGCCCTGAGTCGAGTCACCCGATCTGGCGCTCTGGCTTCCTGTCTGCCTCTGCACAATGTCGAGCCGTTCCACACAGCACGGTCAGGATAGGAACCTTGATCCCGGCCGAGGAATCCATGTGAACCTCGCCTGTTCTGCAGGTATCGATGAGGGCTGCCAATGAAAGAACTTGATATCGAGATTCACCGCAATCGACGCACGCCGGACACCCGTGCCCATGATCTGTCGCTCGTCCAGCTCGAACTGCAGGCACGGCACCCCGATTACCAGCTCGATCTCTGTGCCCAGGGCCATTGCGGCGTCTCGGGGTTCGCGTGCATCATTATCTACGGTGTCGACGACGACACGCTGAAGCGGCGCGAAATTCGATCGGAGGCGGAGCTCCTGCTGAAACAGCTCGGACATGACGTCGAGCTGTCGCCCGGCCGAGATGTCTACATGATTGAACCTCGGCGCCCCGCCAGCGCGCATGAGAAGGTGATGATGCTCAAAGAATTTCGAGAACGGCTGGCGGAAATATCCAATGACAGGCCGCCTGATCCCTGATCGCCTTGCACTACGCGCCGTCAGGGCACCGACGGCCTTACACCTGAAGGATTCGAACGCCTGGTCCGCCGGTCAGAATAGGTACCGCGCTTGTCCGTGACGGGAGACCACGCGGCCGGCGCACGGAAGACGAGATCGCGGTTCAATTCCAGGGCATTCGTTCATCCGTGGTCACTTGACCGAAGACATTTTCCCGATGCCACCGCAGGTTTTCGGGATGAGGGGCGTGGCGCGGATCCGCCGGCCTGAGTAATTTGCCGTCGCGGCAAAGGAGCCGATCGACCACATCCCCCGGCACCTTGTTTCGCGACACCAGGATCGTTTCCCCATCGTCGGCAACGGATACGAGACCGCGATCGAACATCCAGTGCAAGGTTCCCGAAAGAGCGAGCCCGTTGCGCACTGAGTCACTTCCCTCTTTCTCGACCGGTCTGATATGGGCAGCCTGCACTTCCGGCCGACCGCCGCCGTTGCGCAATTGCAGGCCGGACATCGCGCAACGATAGTCATAGGCCTCCCGGACCTTTCGGCGAAAGGCGACATCGCGGTATTTCCGGCGCGTGAGCCTTTCGAGAACCGGTCGCTGGAAAACGAGTGCCTCGTCTTGCAGCGCTCTGGGTGCAGGATCGTACCGGGTTTCCTCGACCCGCTCCAGATCCTCCGGCAGCCCGATATCTACGATCCGCGCGAAATCCTCTTCGGGCAACCGCCGCACCGCCAGTTGGACCGCGCCTCCCTTTTTCGGACGGCCGTCAGGCTCTGTCAGGGCCGCTTCCAGAGGTCGCCCATGGACCAGCCGGGGCACCTCGCGGTCGAACGGCAGATAGCTGCCCGGCTCGATCAGCGCCAGGAACCGCCCGTCCACATCGGGCTTCGGGATGACCTTCGCGATCTTCGCGACGGCGAAATACCCTCTCGGGCCGGCCTTGACCGGCTCGTAATAGATGACCCAATCCCCAACGGCCGCCTTGATGGCTTTAAGATAGGCCCTTGGAAAATCGTACACGACGTCGGGCTCGTCTTCGTAGATCGAGTCCGCCTTGTGCAACAGAACCAGCTTAACCATGCGCCCAGGGAAACAGGTACTCGACCATTGGCAAGGGCTTTTTGCGCCGACCGGCGCGACACCTTCTCCCCATGGCTGCAGAGGGGCCGCTTATTCAATCAGCCTGCCATCGGTTTCTTCCAATGCACGCCTCGTCAGGCCCGCGGTTCCGGAACGGCTTGCCAGTCGGCACGGAACAGGGCATGATCTGATCATAATCAATGTCACCGACGCCTCTGCCGCAAGGGATCGCGCCGGAGTCACTCAGAAATCTCCTTTGAAATCAAGGGGATCGGGCTTTGAATTGCGGCTCCTACCGCCGGAGCCAAAATCACCACCGACAGGGCCTAATTCGTACGTCCGGCGTCATTCTGATGTCGGGGCGGTTGGCCTTGTGGCTGTCCGGGGATCACGCCAAAATCCGTTCGACACAAAGCGCCCAAAAGACCGGAGGAACCATGCGCAAGGTCGCCAGCCGCGAAGCCCTGGACGATATCCAGCAAATGCACCGGGGCGTGCACATGGCGCTCGACGCTCTGGTCAACCAGTCCGACCCCGAACGTGCGGTCGAGATCCTGCAGCAGATCGACGCCGCCATGGTGACCTGGATCAACGAGGTGCGGCAGATGCGCTGAGGCGCCCCACCGCCCTGACCTTATCCCCCGTCGCCGGCTCAACAGCGCCTAAAAAACAGGCATGTGCTTGCCACTACGCCCCCGGATGCGCGCTTCGCAGTTGCGGCCGCGCATGGCGCTGCCTAGCGTTAACCCATGAACGACACGCCGATCTTCGACGAGATGTGGGGCCGCGACGATGCCCTGCGTGCGCCCTATGCGCGGTTCAACTGTTGGCTTGAGGGGGAGGACATGGCCCGGCTGCGGGCCAAGCAGCGCGAGGCCGAGGAGGTGTTCCGCCTGACCGGCATCACCTTCAACGTCTATGGCCGGGCCGAGGCCGAGGAACGGCTGATCCCCTTCGACATCGTCCCGCGGATCATCTCTGGGCGCGAATGGCTGCGCCTCAGCCGCGGGATCGAGCAGCGCGTGCGCGCCATCAACGCGTTTCTGTACGATATCTATCACCGACAGGAAATCGTCCGCGCCGGCCGCATCCCCGAGGCCGCCATCGCCCGCAACGATGCCTTCCTGCCGCAGATGATCGGGGTCGAGCCGCCGGGCGGCATCTACACGCATATCGTCGGCATCGACCTGGTGCGCACCGGCGACGACCAGTTCTACGTTCTCGAGGACAATGCGCGCACGCCCAGCGGCGTCAGCTACATGCTGGAAAACCGCGAGACGATGCTGCAGATGTTCCCCGAACTCTTCGCCCTGAACCGCGTTCAGCCCGTGCAATCCTACCCCGCCGACCTGCGCCGGTCGCTGGCGGCCTGCGCACCGGCGACCATGGGGCCGCCCACGGTCGCGGTGCTGACGCCGGGCATCTACAACTCGGCCTATTTCGAACACGCCTTCCTCGCCGACCAGATGGGGGTGGAACTGGTCGAGGGCAACGACCTGCGCGTGGTCGACGGCAAGGTGGCGATGCGCACGACGCAGGGCTATCAGCCGATCGACGTGCTGTATCGCCGGGTGGACGACGATTTCCTCGATCCGCTGAACTTCAACCCCGACTCGGCGCTGGGGATCCCGGGCATCATGGATGTCTACCGCGCCGGCGGTATCACCATCGCCAATGCGCCGGGCACCGGCATTGCCGACGACAAGGCGATCTACAGCTACATGCCCGAGATCGTCGAATTCTACACCGGCGAAAAGGCGCTGTTGGAAAACGTGCCGACCTGGCGCTGTTCCGAACCGGACGCCCTGGCCTACGTGCTGGACAACCTTTCAGACTTGGTGGTCAAGGAGGTGCACGGCTCGGGCGGCTACGGCATGCTGATCGGCCCGACTGCGACCAAGAAGGACCTTGCCGCGTTCCGAAAGAAGCTGAAGGCGCGGCCCGGCAACTACATCGCCCAGCCCACGCTGTCGCTCTCGACGGTGCCTATCTTCACCCGCCAGGGGCTGGCGCCGCGCCATGTCGACCTGCGTCCCTTCGTGCTGGTCAGCCCACAGGGCATCAACATCACGCCGGGCGGGCTGACCCGCGTGGCGCTCAAGAAGGGATCGCTGGTGGTGAACTCGTCCCAGGGGGGCGGCACCAAGGACACCTGGGTGCTGGAGGACTGACGCGGATGCTGGGCAAGACCGCGAACGGGCTGTTCTGGATGTATCGCTATCTCGAGCGGGCCGAGAATACCTCGCGCCTCGTCGAGACCGGCCAGCGCATCGCGCTCACGCGTCTGGACAGTTCCGACGGCGAGTGGCTGTCGATCATGCAGACCGCGGGCGTTGCCGACGGATATCTGGCGCATCACGACGAGGTCACGAAAGAGGCCGCCATCGACTGGATGCTGCGGGCCCGCGACAACCCGTCCTCGGTGCTGTCGACGATTTCCGAGGCGCGCCAGAACGCCCGCCTGGTGCGCACCGCGCTGACCCATGACGTGTGGGAGGCGATGAACGGCTGCTACATGAAGGTGCGCAGCGCCCTGGCCCGGCGCGTCAGCGAACGCGACCTGCCCGCCGCGATCGACTGCATCCAGCAGCACACCGCGCTGGTGCGCGGCACCACCCAGGGCACGATGCTGCGCAACGATATCTTCAACTTCGCCCGCATCGGCACCTACCTGGAACGCGCCGACAACATCGCGCGCATCCTGGATGTCAAATACTACGTGCTCCTGCCCTCGGTGCACTCGGTCGGCAGTTCGATCGACAATGTTCAGTGGGAAACGATCCTGCGCTCGGTCTCGGCGCGCGGCGGCTTTCGCATGGTTCACGGCAACCAGCCGAGCCCCGTCGACATCGCGAATTTCCTGATCCTCGACCGGCGCATGCCGCGCAGCCTGCGCTTCTCGATCACCAAGATCCGGGACAATCTCGATTACCTGGCCTTGGATTACGGGGCGCGCCTGGGCTCTCATGCACAGGTCGACGCGCTGGTGCAGCGGTTCCTGTCGCACGACATCGACGCGATCTTCGATTACGGGTTGCACGAATACCTGCAGGATCTTCTCGGCGCACTGGCCGGTCTCGGCCGGCAGATCGAGATCGACTACAGGTTCTACGAGTAAACCCATGCGCCTGAGAATCAGCCACACCACCCGCTACCGCTTCGAGAACCCGGTAACTTACGGGCTGCAGCAGTTGCGCAAGACACCGAAATCCAGCCACCAGCAAAGCGTTCTGAACTGGTCGACCAGTGTCCAGGGCGGCCGCAAGGAACTCATCTTCGAGGATCACCACCACAATACGGTCGAATTGATCAGCTTCGAACGCGATGTGACCGAGCTGATCGTGCGCTCCGAGGGCGAGGTCGAACTGGCCGAAACCCACGGCGTCGTCGGCCCGCATCGCGGCCCCGCGCCGCTTTGGCTGTTCCGCCGCGCGACCCCGCGGACCCGGGCCGGGCAAGGCTGCCGTGCCCTGGTCCGCGAAGTCGCGGGCGACACCGATCTCGACCGGCTGCACGCGCTGTCGCACGCGATCCTGAACGCCGTCGCCTACGAGATCGGCGCGACCGGCGCCGGGGCGACCGCCGAAGAGGCGCTGGCCGAAGGCCGCGGCGTGTGTCAGGACCACGCCCACATCTTCACCGCCTGCGCCCGCGAAATGGGCTTTCCCGCGCGCTATGTCTCGGGCTATCTCAGCATGGACGACCGCGACGAACAAAACGCGATGCACGCCTGGGCAGAGGCGCATGTGAACGGGCTGGGCTGGGTCGGATTCGACGTATCGAACGGGATCTCGCCCGACATGCGCTATGTGCGCGTGGCCACCGGGCTTGACTATGACGAGGCCGCGCCGGTGCGCGGCACCCGCGTCGGCGGCGCGGGCGAGGCGTTGTCGGTGGAAATCGAGGTGGCGCAACAATAGCTGCGCAAGGGGCGGGACGGGCGATGACCTATTGCGTCGGGCTGATGCTGGACCGGGGGCTGGTGATGATGGCCGACACCCGCACAAATGCGGGCGTCGACAACATCTCGACCTTCCGCAAACTCGTCACCTGGGAGGTGCCGGGCGAACGGGTTCTCATGCTGATGACCGCGGGCAACCTGGCCACCACCCAGGCCGTGGTCAGCCTTCTGGACGAACGCACCAAGGCCCATGACGAGCGCGCGCCCTCGATCCTCGAAGCGCCCTCGATGTTTCAGGCCGCCCGCCTGGTGGCCGACACGCTGCGCGACGTGATCGCCAACCATGCCGAGGGCGGACAACGCGCCGACAGCACCTTCAACGCCACCCTGATCCTGGGCGGACAGATCAAGGGCGGCCCGGTCCGGCTGTTCCTGATCTATCCCGAGGGCAATTTCATCGAGGCCGGGGCCGACACGCCGTTCTTCCAGATCGGCGAAACCAAATACGGCCGCCCGATCCTGGTGCGCGCCTACGACCCGGGCATGAGCTTCGAACGGGCGGTGAAACTGCTGCTCGTCAGCTTCGACAGCACGGTCAAGGCCAATCTCTCGGTCGGCCCGCCTTTCGATCTGCAACTCTACGAAACGGGCAGCCTCGCGCTGGGGCAACGGCTCAGGATCGCCGCCGACGCCCCCTATTACCAGGCGATCTCGACGGGCTGGGGCGAAGCGCTCAAGACCGCGCTCGACAGCCTGCCCGACTTCGAACTGAAGACCGAACGCTGACATTTTTCGGCTCAGCCCGGCCTTGCGGCCGATGCGGGGTCACGGCTGGCGCAGCACCGCCGACACCGGGGCCAGGGTCACTTCCTCGGCCTCGGCCTCCAGCGCCCAGGAATACAGCGCAGTCACCGTGTCGGAATAGCTGTGCCCGACCATCACCACATGCCCGTCCTGACGCGCCTTGAACACCGCCCGGTCCAGCACCCGCCGGATCGTCGGGGCGTTCGGACGGCCGTCATCGATCAGCCGGAACACCGTCGCCTGCGGCACGCCCGCCTGCCCGGCCAGCCGCGCGGCGCTGTTCAGCCCGCGGTCATAGGTCACCAACCCGTGCCCCGTTTCTTCGGCAAAGGCGACCATCTGCGCGGTCAGCGCCCGGTCGTCCTGGAACCCGCCGTGGGCCACGTCCATCACCGCCACCGCCCCGTCGAGCAGCGCGCCCTGCGCAGTCAGCGCCACCTCCAGGTCGCTGGGGGCGGCGCCGGCGGGCAGGCCCGAGGCCAGCGCCACCACCTCGTAGCCCGCGGCGCGATAGGCCGCAATCGCCTCGGCCGCATCCGGCCGGGTCGGGTCCACCGCGAAGGTCACCGGGAAGGAAAAGGTCATCAGCGTCTCGCGGTCCAGCCCCTCGTCGCCCGCATCGATCAGGATCACCGAGAACAAGGGCCGGTCGCCCTCGGGCTGGAACGGCTCAGCGTTCCGCGCCAGCGCCCCGAGGGAGCCGGTCGGTTCCGCCTCCGGTGCGGCCGCGACCTCCTCGCCGCTCTCGACGGGGGCGCCCGCCGCCTCGGCCCGGTTTTCGGGCGCGGAAGGGACATCACCCACCATGGGCAAGCGGCCGATACGGATATCCGTGCTCCCGATCGTCGCGCCCGGCGCCGGCACGCGCAGCCCGGTCTCGGCCGGCGCATCGGCCGCGGCCTCGGGGTCTTCCGGCACCATTTCGCCGGCGGGCCGGCCGGGCAGCGGCCGCACCCGCGGCAGGTCCGCCGCGACCGCCGTATCGGCCGGAACGCTCTCGCGGCCCTCGGGCCCCGGTGCCGTTTGCACGTCCGGTTCCGGCGCCGCGGGCGGCGGCGGGGTAACGGCGCCGCTTTCGGCGGTTTCCATCGCGGGTGCCGGCGCAGCCTCGGTCGCCGGGTCGGTTGCGTCAGGCGTCCCGCCATCCGCCTGAACCGCCGGCATGTCGCGCCGGGCGGCCGCCGGTTCGCCGCCGCGCAACGCGGCGGGCGCCTCGGCCC
>JBNGDM010000110.1:0-10012 GCA_049975105.1 Rhodovulum sp.
CCCCTCGTCCCAGGCCGCGCGCGCCTTTGCCGCATTCGCGGCAAGCGCCCCGGTGGTGGGGTTCAACTGCGCCAGGGTAAGGCGAAACCTGTCGGCCATCGGGGTTCCCGTCTCGTCCTTCTGGCGTCTTAACAGACTGACGGCCAAGTGAAAGCGTCTAGGTGGCGAAAACCGTTGTAAGCCCGGCGCGGCTCAATTACGGTTTGGGCGCTTTCAGGGGAACCGGGGCGCGGCAGAGGGGGCTCAGGTGCACAAGTCTGGCAAGGCAATCCTACGCTTGGCGGTGGCGGGCGTCCTGTTGGGCGCGGGCGCGGGCTTCGCCCAGGACGGGGGCGACGTCGTCACCCGCCAGTACGACGACGGCGGCATCTACGAGGGTACCTTCAAAGACGGCAAGCAGCATGGCCGCGGCACCTACCGGCTGCCGAACGGATATGAATATTCCGGCGAGTGGGTCGACGGCCGGATCGAGGGCGAAGGCATCGCGCGGCTGGTCAAAGGTTCGGTCTACGAGGGCGAATTCCTGGACGGCAAGCCGCATGGCCTGGGCAAGATCACCTTTGCCGATGGCGGCACCTACGAAGGCGAATGGGAGGACGGCAAGATCACCGGCACCGGGGTCGCGGTCTATGCCAACGGGGTGCGCTACGAGGGTGAGTTCCGCAATGCCGTCCACCACGGCGTGGGCACCATGACCAGCCCCAACGGCTATGTCTACGAGGGCACCTGGGTCAACGGCGTCAAGGACGGCAAGGGCAAGATCACCTATCCCGGGGGCCGCGTCTACGAAGGCGAGATGAAGCAGAACCAGCGCTCGGGCAAGGGCACGCTGACCACGCCCGAGGGGCTGAGCTATTCCGGTGCCTGGAAGGATGGCGAGATGAACGGGCTGGGCACGCTGACCCAGCCCAACGGCGACATCTACGAGGGGCTTTTCGTCAACGGCGAACGCCATGGCACGGGCAAGGTCACCTATGCCAATGGCGATGTCTACGAAGGCGAGTATCGGGGCGACAAGCGCCACGGCCAGGGCACCTTCATCGGCACCGACGGCTATCGCTACGAAGGCGACTGGGTCGCGGGCCGGATCGAGGGCGAGGGCACGCTGACCTATCCCGACGGGTCGGTCTATGTCGGCCAGTTCCGCAACGACCTGCCCGACGGCCAGGGCAAGGTCACCTACGCGGACGGGTCCACCTACGAGGGCGCGTGGAAGGCCGGCGTGATCGAGGGCGAGGGCCGCGCCACCTTCCCCAACGGGCTGGTCTACGAGGGCGCGTTCAAGGACGCCGCCTATGACGGCCAGGGCACGATGACCCACGAGGGCGGCTATACCTATTCCGGCGAATGGCAGAACGGGCTGCGCCACGGCGAAGGCACGGCAACCTATGCCGACGGCTCGGTCTACTCGGGCGGCTTCGTCAAGGGCCAGCGCGAGGGCCAGGGCACGATCACCATGCCCGACGGTTTCAGCTATAGCGGCGGCTGGAAGGCGGGCAAGTTCCACGGCCCGGGCACCGCGACCTATGCCAATGGCGATGTGTATGAAGGCATGTTCGCCATGGGCAAATACGAGGGCCAGGGCGTCATGCGCTATTCCGATGGCGAGGTACGCTCGGGCACCTGGCGCAACGGCGTGCTGACCACCGGCGCCGAGGCCGCCACCACGGAATAGGACGCCCTGGGGTCTCGTTCCGCAGTGCCGGAGATCGTGACGCGGTGTCGCCTGGCTGGACACGGGCGCGCCACAGGAAACCTTGCCGTCGTTTTCGCCAAAAGACGCCTGGGGATGCCCCGGCCGCTGCGTTGTGGGCCTGCCCGGCGTCGGGCGGGGTGGAGTCGCGCCACCGTCCCACGCCCGCTCACCGGAAAAGGGGCACCCCGATGGCGCGGCGCAGGGCCCCACCCCACCGGCGCGGCCTTGCGCCCTGCCCCGCTTCGGTGCTAACAGCCGCCGATTGCACGCTCGTTTGCAGGGCGACGGATGCTGAAACAGGTCTGGAAAACGCTGATCCTCCCGCTGCTGGGGCGCCCCTCGCGCTTCCAGGTGGCGGCGCTGTGCTATCGCAAGACCGAGGCGGCGCCGGAAATCCTGCTGATCACCTCGCGCGACACGCATCGCTGGATCCTGCCCAAGGGCTGGCCCAAGGCCGGTTACGACGCCTCGGGCACGGCCGCCGAAGAGGCCTGGGAAGAGGCGGGTGTGAAACCCCGCCGCGTCTCGTCCGCCCCGATCGGCCAATACCGCTATGACAAGCGGCTGAAGGGCGGCGTGCCGGTGGCCACCGATGTCAACGTCTTCGCCATCGAGGTCGAGGCGCTGGACGACCGGTTTCCCGAAATGGCCGAGCGCGAGCGCCGCTGGATGAGCCCCGCCGAGGCCGCCGAAGCGGTCGACGAACCCGCACTCAAGGCGCTGCTGCGCAACCTGCCCGCGGAGTTGTCCGCCTGAGGCGCCGGGCGCCCGCCATCCCCACCGAGCATCCCAGGAGGCCCGCGCCCCCGTGACGGACACAGAAAAGACCCACCAGTGGCGCACGCTGGACAAGGACCTCAACCGCCTGTCGCGGGTGGAATACGCCACCATGCATGTCGCGCGCCCGCTGGTGGGCGTCGGCGTGTCGCTGGCCTTCATCGTGCTGGCCGCGCTGGTGGCGATGGTGCTGACCCAGCACAGCCCGGGGTCGCTTTTCATCGTCGCGGCGGCCGGGTTCGGGGCCTACATGGCGCTGAACATCGGGGCGAACGACGTCGCCAACAACATGGGCCCGGCGGTCGGCGCCAATGCCCTGTCGATGGCCGGCGCCATCGCCATCGCGGCGATCTTCGAAAGCGCGGGCGCGCTGATCGCGGGGGGCGACGTGGTCTCGACCATCTCGAAGGGGATCATCGCCCCCGAAAGCGTGCCCGATGCCGGGGTCTTCACCTGGGCGATGATGGCGGCGCTTTTGTCGGCGGCGATCTGGGTGAACATCGCCACCTGGCTGTCGGCGCCGGTTTCGACCACGCATTCGGTGGTGGGCGGTGTGCTGGGCGCGGGCGTTGCGGCCGCCGGTGTGTCGGCGGTGAACTGGCCCACCATGGGCGCGATCGCGGCCAGCTGGGTGATCTCGCCGCTGTTGGGCGGGCTGATCGCGGCCGCGGTGCTGGCCTTCATCAAGTGGCGGGTGATCTATGTCGAGGACAAGATCGCGGCGGCGCGCACCTGGGTCCCGGCGCTGATCGGGCTGATGGCGGCGGCCTTCGCGGCCTACCTGGCGCTGAAGGGGCTGAAACGGGTGGTCGATATCGACCTGACCCACGCCCTGGGGATCGGCGCGGGCGTGGGGCTGGCGGCCTGGCTGGTGGCGATCCCGGCGATCCGGCGCCAGTCGCGCGGGATGGAGAACCGCAACAAATCGCTGAAGGTGCTGTTCGGCGTGCCGCTGGTGATCTCGGCGGCGCTTTTGTCCTTTGCCCACGGGGCGAACGACGTGGCCAATGCCGTTGGGCCGCTGGCGGCCATCGTGCACGCGCAGGAATTCGGCGCCGTGGCCGGCAAGGTGGCGATCCCGGTCTGGGTGATGGTGATCGGCGCCTTTGGCATCTCGTTCGGGCTGGTGCTGTTCGGGCCCAAGCTGATCCGCATGGTGGGCAGCCAGATCACCAAGCTGAACCCGATGCGCGCCTATTGCGTGGCGCTGTCGGCGGCGATCACGGTGATCGTGGCGTCCTGGCTGGGGCTGCCGGTCAGTTCCACCCATATCGCGGTGGGCGGCGTGTTCGGCGTGGGGTTCTTCCGCGAATGGCACGCGGAACGGCGGGCCCGCACGATCAAGATGAAGCGCCCGCCGGCCAAGCGCCTGCCGGTCGAGGAACGCCGCCGGCGCAAGCTGGTGCGCCGGTCGCATTTCATGACCATCGTCGCGGCCTAGGTGATCACCGTTCCGGCGGCGGCCCTGATCTCGGGCGGGATGTTCCTGGCGATCCGCGCGGTTCTGGGCTGATGCCCGGCCTCAGGCCTTGATCTTGGTGATCTTCAGCGTCTTCATCACGAATTTCTCGTAGAACGGCTCGCTGACGCCGGTGCGCACCTTGCGCATGAAATACCATTCGAAGGCCAGTTTCGCCCAATGCACCCAGCGCCCCTTGGACGTCCAGGCGACGTTGCGCGGCGGGTTCTGCGGCATCGCCAGGAAGGCCGCGCCGCGGTCGCCGAAATCGGCCAGGCACAGCGCGTTCCAGGTGGGCTGCTCGATCGGCGCGGCCCCCGCGATCACGCGCGGCAGGTTGTGCGCCGTCGCGGTCACCATGCTTTCGATCATGAACCCGGTCTTGGGCACGCCGGTCGGCACCGGGGTGGCCACGGGCGGCGCGATGGCGATGCAGACCCCGATGGCGAAGATGTTCGGATAGGCCGGGTTGCGCTGGTATTCGTCGGTCAGGATGAAGCCGCGCGGGTTCACCAGCCCCTCGATCCCCCGCACCGCCGGGATACCGCGGAAAGCGGGCAGCATCATGGCGTATTTGAACGGTTCCTCGTGGGTCTTCTTGGGCTTGCCGTCGTCGTCATGCTCTGTAAAGAAGACGCGGTTTTCCTCGAACCGGTCGATCTTGGCGTTCGTCACCCAGCGGATGTCGCGTTCGCGCAAGAGCGATTCCAGCATCCCCTTGGTGTCGCCCACGCCGCCCAGACCCAGGTGGCCGATATAGGGTTCCGAGGTGACGAAGGTCATCGGCACCTTGTCGCGGATGCGCCGCTTGCGCAGGTCGGTGTCGATGGTCAGCGCGTATTCATAGGCCGGGCCGAAGCAGGACGCGCCCTGCACCGCGCCCACCACGATGGGCCCCGGGTTGGCGCAGAACGATTCCCACTTGTCGCCCGAGGCGGCCGCGTCCTCGATATGACAGACCGAATGGGTGTACGCCTGCGGCCCGAACCCCTCGATCTCGTCGAAGGCGAGATCGGGCCCGGTGGCGATCACCAGATAGTCGTAGGTGACGCTTTCCCCGCTTTCCAGTTCGATCCGGTTCTCGTCCGGGTGCAACCGATTCGCGCCGTCGCAGAGGAACCCGATGCCGCGCTTCTTCATCACCGGGGCAAGGTCGACGGTGATCTCGTCCTTGCTGCGCCAGCCGACCCCGGCCCAGGGGTTCGAGGGCGTGAACTGGAAATAGGGCTTGTTCGAGATGACCGTGATCCGGTCGTCGGGCCCCAGCGTTTCCTTCAACTCATAGGCCTGAAGCGTGCCGCCCAGCCCCGCGCCCAGAACAACCACATGCGCCATCGGTCTCTCCTCCGCGTTGGGCGGCAGCGGATTCGCAGATTGCCCGGGAATCGGGCAGGCCGCCCTGAACATATTCAATTTTCAGAATGGACCCGGAACGCGGATTTTCAAAGTCCTATTTCTGCGACATATGTTTTTCACGCAAAGGTTGCGCGGGCGATCAGACCGTTTCGCCGGCCGAAAGACGGTCGAGGATCGCTTGCGCGCCGTCCAGAACCGCGGCGCGGCGGTCTGCGTCCATCCGGTCCCAGGTGCGATACATCTGCGCCATGCGCGGGTTGCCCTGGAACCGGTCACGGTGGCGGTCGAGAAATCCCCAGTAAAGGAGGTTGAACGGGCAGGCCCCCGCGCCCGTCTTCTGCGTCACCTTGTAGGCGCAGCCCCGGCAATAGTCGGACATCTTGCTGATATAATTTCCCGAGGAAATATAGGGTTTCGACGCGATGATCCCGCCATCGGCGAACTGGCTCATGCCCACCGTGTTCGGCGCCTCGACCCATTCATAGGCATCGGCATAGACCGCCAGGTACCATTCGTGCAGCTCGGTCGGGTTCACGCCCGCCAGCAGCGCGAAATTCCCCGTCACCATCAGCCGCTGGATGTGGTGGGCATAGGCCTCGTCCCGGGTCTGGGCCACCGCATGGGCCACGCAGTTCATCCCGGTTTCGGCGCCCCAATAGAAATCGGGCAGTTTTCTCTGGTGGTTCAGCGCGTTGCGGCGGGGGTAATCCGGCCCCTCGCGGAAATAGATGCCGCGCACGTATTCGCGCCAGCCGAGGATCTGGCGGATGAACCCCTCGACCGCGTTGATGGGGGCGCGGCCCGCCCGGTATTCGGCCTCGGCGCGCCTGCAGATATCCAGCGGGTCCAGCAGCCCCGCGTTCAGATACGGCGAGATCACCGCGTGATAGAGGAAGCGGTCGCCTTCCAGCATCGCGTCCTGGTAATCGCCGAAACAGGGCAGCGCGTGTTTCAGGAAATGGTCAAGCGCCTGGTTCGCCTGATCGGCATCGGTGGCGAACCAGAACGGGCGGAGGGTGCCGAAATTGTCGGGAAAGCGGCGTTCCACGAGGTCCAGCACCGCGTTCACCGTCTCGTCGGGGTCAAATTTCAACGGACCCTCGCGGAACAGGTCATCCGAGGCGGGCTTGCGGTTGTCGTGGTCATAGTTCCACTTGCCGCCCGCGGGGTCGTCGCCCTCCATCAACAGCCCGGTCTTGCGGCGCATTTCCCGATAGAAATACTCCATCCGCAGCGACTTTCGCCCCTCGGCCCAGGCGTCGAACTCGGCATGGCTGGCGATGAACCGGGTGTCGGGGCATTGCCTGACCCGGATCGGCGCATGGGTCAGCGCCTCGATCAGCCGCCATTCGCCGGGTTCGGTGGCGATCACGCTGTCGGCGCCCTCTTCCTCGGCCCGGCGCAGAAGCTCGCCGACGATGGACTGGCTGTTTTCGTCGTCATCGAGGCGGGTATAGGCGACGCGCCAGCCGTCCTGTTCCAGCCGGGCCGCGAACTTGCGCATCGCCGACAGGCAAAAGGCGATCTTCTTGGGGTGGTGGCGGACATAGGACGCCTCGTCCATCACCTCGGCCATCACGACAAGATCGGCGTTCTTGTCGGCCTCTTGCAGCGCGGACAGCCCGGGCGACACCTGGTCGCCCAGGACCAGGACAAGGCGGCTCACCAAGGCACCCTTTCGCCCGCCCAGTCGAAGAACCCGCCGGTGTCGGCGGGCGTCAACCCGTCGATCACCCGGATCAGGTTCGCCGCGGCCTCGGCGGGCGGCACGGTCTTGTGCCGGCCCGCATAGGCGGCGGTAAAGGGCGTGGCCACCGTGCCCGGGTGCAGCGCCACGCAGATCGCCTGTTTATGCGACCGGCCCAGCTCGATGGCCGCCGAATGCAACCCCTGGTTCAGCGCGGCCTTGGCCATGCGATAGGCATACCAGCCGCCCAGCCGGTTGTCGCCGATCGACCCCACGCGGGCCGACAGCGCCGCGAAGACCGAGCGGCGGTCGCGCGGCAAAAGCCGGACGGCATGTTTCAGCACGATCATCGGGCCGATGGCGTTCACGGCGACCTGGTCGGCCAGCGCCGCGGGCGACACCTCCCGCAAAGCCTTTTCCGGCGGATGCCCCGCGCCCTGCAACGCCCCCGTCGCTACGAAAACAAGGTCGAATTGGCCCCCCAGCGCGCCCAGCACCCGCGCCACGCTGGCCTCGTCCGTCACGTCCAGCCCGTCGCCCGACCGCGACAGCCCGACCACGCCCCCCGCGCCCAGCCGCGCCTCCAGCCCGTTCTGCAGCGCGGCGCCGATCCCGCCGCTCGCCCCTATGACCAACGCCCGTTCCATACCGCCTCCAGCTAGGGCAAACGCCCTGACCTTCCATCTTCTTCTTGGCCCAAATACCCGATCCGGCGACCGGACGTCGCCGCTGCGACACCGAAAGGCACTTTCCCTCGGGCCCGCCTGCCCCTATACTCCGCCCCCATGGAACGCCAAGCCCATATCGACCCCGCCGCCGCACACACCGCGCGCGCGCTGCCGCTTGGCCTTCTGCTTCTCCTTAGCCGCCTCTGAGCGTGCCGTTCCGGCGCGACCGCTCAGAGGATCACGTTCGCAGCGCCATAACCCCTTACGGCTAAGGTTCAGACGAGAGATTCAGCCATGACCGACACGACCAAGCAGGACCGCGTCCTGATTTTCGACACCACCCTGCGCGACGGCGAGCAAAGCCCCGGCGCGACGATGACCCATGACGAGAAACTGGAAATCGCCGCGATGCTCGACGAGATGGGCGTCGACATCATCGAGGCGGGCTTCCCGATCGCCTCCGAAGGCGATTTCGAGGCGGTGCGCGACATCGCGAAACTGTCGAAGACCGCGGTGATCTGCGGGCTGGCCCGCGCGCAACTGCCCGATATCGACCGCGCGTGGGAGGCTGTCCAACACGCCAAACGGCCGCGCATCCACACCTTCATCGGCACCTCGCCGCTGCACCGCGACATCACCAAGCTGACGCAGGACGAGATGGTCGAGCGGATCGAACAGACCGTGACCCATGCCCGCAACCTGTGCGACAACGTGCAATGGTCGCCGATGGACGCGACGCGGACGGAACACGATTACCTCTGCCGGGTGGTGGAAACCGCGATCCGCTGCGGCGCGACCACGATCAACATTCCCGACACCGTGGGCTATACCGCGCCGCGCGAAAGCGCCGACCTGATCGCGATGCTGCTGGAACGCGTGCCGGGCGCCGATGAGGTGATCTTCGCCACGCATTGCCACAACGATCTGGGCATGGCGACGGCGAACGCGCTGGCCGCGGTCGAGGCGGGCGCGCGCCAGATCGAGTGCACGATCAACGGGCTGGGCGAACGCGCCGGCAACACCGCGCTGGAAGAGGTGGTGATGGCGCTGAAGGTGCGCAACGACATCATGCCCTTCACCACGGGGATCGACACGACCCGCATCATGGGGATCAGCCGCAAGGTGGCGACGGTCTCGGGCTTTGCCGTGCAGTACAACAAGGCCATCGTCGGCAAGAACGCCTTTGCGCATGAATCCGGCATCCACCAGGACGGCGTTCTGAAGAACGCCGAAACGTTCGAGATCATGCGCCCCGAGGATATCGGCCTGAACGCCACCAACCTGGTGATGGGCAAGCATTCGGGCCGCGCTGCGCTGCGCGCCAAGATGAAGGAACTGGGCTTCGACCTGGGCGACAACCAGCTGAAGGACGTGTTCGTGCGGTTCAAGGCGCTCGCCGACCGCAAGAAAGAGGTCTACGACGACGACCTGATCGCCCTGATGCGCGACAGCGACCTGGACGCGGAACACGACCGGATCCAGGTCAAGTTCCTGCGCGTGATCTGCGGCACCGAGGCGCCGCAATCGGCCGACCTGATCCTGTCGATCGACGGGGTGGAACACCGCATCACCGCCCAGGGCGACGGGCCGGTGGACGCCACCTTCAACGCGGTCAAGCAACTGGTGCCGCACCACGCGCACCTGGAACTCTACCAGGTGCACGCGGTCACCGGGGGCACCGATGCCCAGGCAACCGTCAGCGTGCGGCTGCAGGAGGACGGGCATATCGCGACCGGCCAGGCGTCGGACACCGACACCGTCGTGGCCAGCGCCAAGGCCTATGTGAACGCCCTGAATCGGCTGACGGTGCGGCGCGAAAAGACCCGGCCTGACGAAGCCAAGGCCGCGGTCTGACCGGCGGAACGATCCCGAGGGCGGCGCCGGGTGCGCCGCCCCTTCCGAACGATTGCAGGAAAACTGAAAGGAATTGCCGGCGCAGCCGCGGCTTCACCCAAGTCGATTGTTCGAAAAGTGAAAGCGGCGGAAACGTGCCACGACGCGCCCGAATGCGCCCTTTACCCGGATGGGGGCGACCGCCTATAAGGTGACCCGGCCCGCCGGACGGAATCGCGGGCCGTTTCTCCAATTTCGGGTGGTCCCGCATATGGCAAGTTTTGGCGGTCTGTTCTCGTCGGATATGGCGATCGACTTGGGCACGGCGAACACGCTGGTCTATGTCAAGGGACGCGGCATCATCCTGAACGAGCCCTCGGTCGTGGCCTTCCACGTGAAGGACGGCCGCAAGCAGGTGCTGGCCGTGGGCGAGGACGCCAAGCTGATGCTGGGCCGCACGCCCGGCAGCATCGAGGCGATCCGGCCGATGCGCGAAGGCGTGATCGCCGATTTCGACGTGGCCGAGGAGATGATCA
>JBNGDM010000111.1:0-9943 GCA_049975105.1 Rhodovulum sp.
GTCCGATCGCGCCGCCTGGCCCATGACCCCCTGCCCCCCCTGAAAGGCCGGTGCCCCCGATGAGGCCGACCGTTCCGCCGATCCTGGTCTACGCGCTGCGCCGCCTGCTGCAAGCGGTGCCTGTGGTGATCCTGATCATGGTCGGCACCTTCCTGTTGCTGAAGCTGGCCCCCGGCGACACGGTCGACGCGCTGGTGGGCGACATGGGCGGGGCGGATGCGGCCTTCATCGAACGGCTGCGCGCCGAATACGGGCTGGATCAGCCGGTCTGGGTGCAGCTTTGGCGCTATATGGCGAAACTGGCCGTGTTCGATTTCGGCTGGTCCTTCGTCTATGAACAGCCCGTCGCCACCGTGCTGATGGACCGGCTGGGGGTGACGCTGCTGCTGATGGCGACCTCGCTGAGCCTGGCGTTCTTCCTGGGCGTCACGCTGGGCGCTATCGCCGCGCGCCGGGTGTATTCGGCAACCGACAACGCGATCTCGGTACTGGGGCTGGTGTTCTACGCCACGCCCAGTTTCTTCCTATCGCTGATGATGATGCTGCTGTTCTCGGTCAAGCTGGGCTGGCTGCCAGTGGGGGGCATCAAGACAATCGCGGCCTTCTATACCGGCTGGGACCATGTCATCGACGTGGCGCTGCACCTGGTCATGCCGACCGCGGCGCTGTCGCTGATCTACCTGTCGTTCTACCTGCGCCTGATGCGCGCCTCGATCCTGGAGGTGGCCGATCTGGACTATGTCCGCACCGCGCGGGCCAAGGGCGCGGGCGAGGCGCGGCTGATGATCCACCACGTCATGCGCAACGCGTTGCTGCCGGTGGTCACGCTGCTGGGCCTGCAATTCTCGACCCTGCTGGGGGGCTCGGTCGTGGTCGAGACGATCTTTACCCTGCCTGGGCTGGGGCAACTTGCCTATCAATCGGTGGTCCAACGCGACATGAACACGCTGATGGGGATCATCTTCCTCTGCTCGATCATCGTGATCGTGGTGAACTTCCTGACCGACCTGCTTTACGCGCGTCTCGACAGCCGGATCGAACTGAAATGAGCGTGACCGAGACCGAGTATCGCCCGCCCGACCCCGCGCGCCTGACGGTGTTCTGGCACCGGTTCCGGCGCAACAGGGCGGCGCTTTTGGGGCTGGTGCTGTTCGCGCTGGTGCTGACCATGGCGCTGACCGCCGGGCTTGTCGAACCGCTGGACCCGCTGCGCCGCGCGGGCGACCCGCTGACGCCGCCCTTCACCGATCCGGCAACGCCCTTGGGCACCGACCAGTTGGGCCGCGACATCCTGGCGGGGCTGTTCTACGGAGCGCGCATATCCCTGTTGATCGGGGTGGTGGCCACGCTGATCTCGATCGCCATCGGGGTGCTGATCGGGGCTCTGTCGGGCTATTTCGGCGGCTGGGTCGATGACGTGCTGATGCGCATAACCGAGGCGTTCCAGACCATCCCCAGCTTTGTCCTTCTGCTGACGCTGGTGGCGATCCTCGGGTCGAAAATCGAGTGGATCACACTGGCCATCGGCATCGTCAGCTGGACCGCCCCCGCCCGCATGGTCCGCGCCGAGTTCATGTCGCTGAGGGACCGCGAGTTCGTGGACGCGGCACGGAACCTGGGCGTGTCGAACATGGCGATCATCTTTCGCGAGATCCTGCCCAACGCGCTGCCGCCCATCGTGGTCTATTCCTCGGTCATCATGGCGCTGGCGATCCTGCTGGAAAGCGCGCTCGCGTTCCTCGCGCTGGGCGATCCGAACTATGCCAGCTGGGGCAACATGATCGGACAGGGCCGCGCGGTGCTGCGCACCGATCCCTATTGCGCGATCATTCCCGGTATCGCGATCATCCTGACGGTGCTGTCCTTCTCGCTGATGGGCGAGGGGTTGAACGACGCGCTGAATCCCAGGCAGAAGAAGACATGACCGCCCCGGTGCTGGAAATCGAGGGGCTGAAGATCGCCCTGCCCGAAGGGTCGGATCGGGCCTATGCGCTGCAGGGGCTGGACCTGACGGTGAACCCGGGCGAGATCGTCTGCCTGGTGGGCGAATCCGGCTCGGGCAAGTCCTTGACGGCGGGCGCGGTGATGCGGCTGTTGCCGGGGCCGGGGGTGCGGGTAACGGATGGGGCGATCCGGTTCCGGGGCGAGGACATCCTGGCCAAGACCGAGGCCCAGATGCGCGCGATCCGGGGCGACCGCATCGCGATGATCTTTCAGGAGCCGATGACGGCGCTGAACCCGCAAAAGACGGTCGGCTGGCAGATCGACGAGGTCTTGCGGCTGCACACGACCGACGGCCGGGCGGCGCGTCGGGCACGCGCGCTGGACATGCTCGAGCGCGTCCACATCCCCGACCCCGCCTCGGCCTACAACGCCTATCCGCACCAGATCTCGGGCGGGCAGCGCCAGCGGGTGATGATCGCCATGGCGCTGGCGCTGTCGCCGCGTCTGATCATCGCCGACGAGCCCACCACCGCGCTGGATGTCACGACGCAGTTGCAGATCCTAAAGCTGATTCGCGAGTTGCAGGAGGAAGAGGGCGCGGGCGTTTTGTTCATCACCCACGATTTCGGGGTGGTGGCCGAGATCGCCGACCGGGTGGCGGTGCTCTGCCAGGGGGAACTGGTCGAACATGGTCCGGCCGATCAGGTGCTGAATAACCCGAAACACGGCTATACCCGCGCGCTGATCGCCGCCGTGCCCGATCTGAAACCACCCGCGCCCAAGCCCGTGAGCGAGGCCCCCGTGGTGCTAAAGGCGACCGGCCTGAAGAAGACTTTCGCCGCCAAGGGCGGGCTGTTCGCCGGGCGGCGGCGCCGGGTGGTCGCGGTGAAAGACCTGAGCTTCCGGCTGCACAAGGGCGAAACTCTGGGGATCGTGGGCGAATCCGGGTCCGGCAAGACCACCGTTTCACGGATCGTGACGCGCCTTCTGGACGCGGACGAGGGCGCGGTGGAACTGGACGGTCAAGACCTGCTGGCCTGTTCGCCCCGCCGGTTGCGCGAGATGCGGCGCCATATCCAGAAGGTGTTCCAGGACCCTATGGCGTCCCTGAACCCGCGCAAGCGGGTGGTCGACATCATCGCGCAGGGCCCCATCGTGCACGGCTTGGACCGGGCCGAAGCGCGGGCCAAGGCGCGGGAGCTGCTGAAAATGGTGGAGCTGTCGCCCGCTGCCGCCGACCGCTTCCCGCACGAGTTCTCGGGCGGGCAACGCCAGCGAATCGGGATTGCGCGGGCGCTGGCGCTGGAGCCGCGCGTGCTGGTCGCCGACGAACCCGTTTCGGCGCTGGATGTCAGCGTGCAGGCGCAGGTTCTGAAGCTGCTGGCGGACCTGCGCGACCGGCTGCACCTGTCGCTGGTCTTCGTCACGCACGACCTGCGGGTGGCGGCGCAGCTGTGCGACCGCATCCTGGTGATGCAGAAGGGCGAGGTGGTCGAGACCGGCCCCACCGCCGAGGTCTTCGCCGACCCGCAGCACCCTTATACGCAAACGCTTCTCTCCTCGATCCCGGGGCGCCACTGGACCCCGCCGATCCGCCAGACGGATGCCGCATGACATGACCGAAACCGTAGACTTCCCGCCCTCGATCTGGGCCGACACCGCGCCCGCCCGCACCGCCGCCCCGCCGCTGACCGGACCCGCCGAGGCCGACGCGGTCGTAATTGGCGCGGGCTTTACCGGGCTTTCGGCCGCGCTGCACCTGGCACGCGAGGGGCGCGACGTGGTGCTGATCGAGGGGAAGGCGGTCGGCTGGGGCGCGTCGGGACGCAACAACGGGCAGGTGATCCCGACCCTGACAGCGGCGGAACCCGATGCCTGGGTCGCGCGCTTCGGCGAGACGGGGGACCGGTTCGCCCGGCTGATCGGCGGCAGCGCGGGGCTGTTGTTCGACATCGTCCGGCGCGAGGGGCTGGACGCCGAGGCGGAACAGACCGGCTGGTTCCAGCCCGCCCATTCGCCGGGGCGGGTGCGGCTATCCAAGGCGCGCGTCGAGGCCTGGACGCGGTTCGGGCTGGAGGTCGAGTTCAAGGACGCCGCGCAAACCGCCGACCTGTTGGGCACCGATTTCTGGCATGGCGGGATGCTGGCGCCGTCGGGCGGGCATATCAACCCGCTGGCGCTGGCCCGCGAGCTGGCGGGCGCCGTCGAACGTCATGGCGGGCGCATCTTCGAACGGACCCCCGCGACATGGATCGAACGCGAGGGCGCCGAATGGGTGGTTACGACGCCGGGCGGCACGGTCCGCGCCCGTGCGCTGATCCTGGCCACCAACGCCTATACCGGGCAACTGTCAAAATCGCTGGCCCCGCGGCTGGCCAAGAGTTTCATCCCGGTTCATTCCTGGCAGATGGCGACGGAACCCGTGGGCGCGAACCTGCGCCGCAAGATTCTGCCCGGCCGGCAAGCGGTGTCGGACACCCGCGGCGACCTGCGGTTTTTCCGCTATGACGCGCGGAACCGGCTGATCACCGGGGCCGCGATCATCGCCGGCGTGAACGATGCCGAACGCGCGCGGGCCAAGGCCGCGCGGAACCTGGGCGAGGCCTTTCCGGAACTCGGCGAGCCGAAGATGACGCATGTCTGGTCCGGCTATCTGTCGATGAACTGGGACCGCTTCCCGCGCGTCCACCAACTCGGCCAGGATGGCTGGGCCTGGGTCGGGTGCAACGGGCGCGGCGTGGCGCTGGGCACCGCGTTGGGCCGCGAGATGGCGCGCGCGGTGGCAGGCGAAGATCCGCGCGGGCTGGCCCTGCCGGTGACCGAACCGCAGGTGTTCCCCTATCATGGCCTGCTGACCCGCACCGCGCCCGCCTACCTTGCCTGGCTGCGGCGCAAGGACCTCAAGGAGCTCGACCCGTGAGAGAGGGACCCCGATGAAAGACCTGCCGATCCTGGAACGCCGCCGCATCGAGGCGATGATCCTGAAACATGTCTACGACGTGATCTCGGAACGCTCGGGCAAGGCCGAGGCCGAGGCGGTGATCGGCGAGACCTGCTCGCGCTCGGCCATCGAGCAAGGCAAGCACCTCGCCGAGGACCTGGGGCGTGCGCCCGACCTGGAGGATTTCGCGGCGATCCTGCCGAACTGGACGCGCGAGGACGCGCTGGAGATCGAGCCGATCGAGACATCCGCCGACAGGATGGATTTCAACGTCACCCGCTGCCGCTATGCCGAGATGTATCGCGAGATGGGGCTGGGCGAGATCGGGCACCTGCTGTCCTGCAACCGCGATGGCGATTTCTGCATCGGCTACAACCCGGAAATCGAACTGACCCGCACCCAGACGATCATGCAGGGCGCGAGCCACTGCGATTTCCGCTATCGCATGAAGAAGGACGCCTGAGCCATGCCCGTGGAAAACTGGGTCGCCGGTGAAATCGGCCGGCTGACGGAAATCCGGCACGACCTGCATATGCACCCGGAACTGCTTTACGACGTGCCGCGCACCGCCGCGACGGTGGCCGCGACGCTGCGCGCAGCGGGCGTGGACGAGGTGATGGAGGGCATCGGCAAGACCGGCGTGGTGGGCGTGATCCGCGGGCGCAGCACCGCGTCGGGGCGGATGATCGGCCTGCGTGCCGACATGGACGCGCTGCCGATCGAGGAGGCGACGGGCAAGCCATGGGCCTCGACCGTGCCGGGCAAGATGCATGCCTGCGGCCATGACGGGCATACCACGATGCTGCTGGGCGCGGCGAAACACCTGGCCGAGACGCGCGCCTTTGACGGCACGGTGATCGTGATCTTCCAGCCCGCCGAAGAGGGCGGCGCGGGCGCGCGCGCGATGATCGAGGACGGGTTGTTCGACCGCTGGCCGGTGGACGAGGTCTACGGGATGCACAACCGGCCCAACCTGCCCGTGGGCGAGTTCACCATCGCGCCGGGGCCGATCATGGGCGCGGTGGACGAGATCCGCATCACGCTGACGGGCAAGGGCGGGCACGCGGCGATGCCGCATCGCGCGGTCGATCCGCTGCCCGCGGCTGCGGCGCTGATCCAGGCGGTGCAAACCATCATCTCACGGGGCGTGGACCCGCTGGATTCGGCGGCGGTGTCGCTGTGCACGATCCAGGGCGGCAATGCCTTCAACGTGATCCCGCAGACGGTCGACCTGACCGGCACGGTGCGGACGCTGCGCGAAGAGGTGCGCGATCATGTCGAGGCCACGCTGGGCCGGCTGGTCGACAGCATCGCCGCGGGGTTCGGCGCGGTCGGGCATCTGGACTACATCCGCCACTATCCGGTGACCGTGAACCATGCCCGCGAGACGGACCTTGCCGCGCGCGCCGCGCAGGAGGTGGCGGGCGCGGATCACGTGCACCTGGACATGCCGCCGACGCTGGGGGGCGAGGATTTCTCGTTCATGCTGAACGAGGTGCCGGGCGCGATGATCAACGTGGGCAACGGGCCGTCGGCGGGCCTGCATCACCCGGAATACGATTTCAACGACGAGGTGATCGCCTGGGGCTGTTCCTACTGGACGACGCTGGTGCGCCAGCGGCTGGCGCCGGGCTGACGCGCCTCAGGCGCCATCCTCGGCAAAGCTTTCGGCCCGGAAACGATCAAGCGTGAGGCCGGGGGACCAGTGATCCTCGGGCAGCCCGGCCTTGCGTTTCAGGGCGCGCAGGAACCGGGTGGGGTCGGGCGCCTGCTCCCAGACCTGCGGCAGGAAGGTGCCCTTGTGCCGGCCCGCGGTCAGGATCAGCCCGTCCTCGCCCGGCGTGATCTTCGCCAGCGCGTCGGCCTCGTCGGCGAAATCCAGCGGCGCGGGGCGTGACAGCACGGCGATCTTGAGCCGCGCACCGGCAAGGTCTTCGCGCGGGAGCGGCGGGAAACGCGGGTCGGACAGTGCGGCCTTTTGCGCGTTCGCGGCAACGTCCGAGAACAGCGCCCGCTGCGGAGCGAGCGAGCCCACGCAGCCCCGAAGCCGCCCGTCCTGCGTCAGGGTCACGAAACTGGCCGCCTCGGTGGCCAACTGGGGCGCGAAGGTGTCGGCGGCGATGGCCGGGACCTTGCCTGTCCGCTGCCGGATCTCGATGGCCTGGCGCGCGGTGCGCAAGAGCGTCGCCCGCGCCCCCTCGCCCAACATCGGCGCATCGACCGGGAAGAACGCCCAGGCGCCGTAGCCCACCACGCGAGCCATGTCGCCGCTGGCCGCCCCGCTGTTGCCCATCGCGAGCCTGAGCGGCTTGCTGGCCCGTCCTGCCCGGGACGTCAGCCAGCCCGCGATGGCCCGCGCGCCGCAGGCATGCGCGCCGTCGATGAGGCCTGTCTCGGCCCGTTCGATCATCGCGGCGGTTTCGGCATCCCGCTTGCGGGCGGTCCGGTCGTCCAGGAAATGGCTGAGGTCCGAGGACAGCACGAAGAACGTGTCGCCGTCGTCCAGCGCGTCGATGGCGGCGGCGACCTCGGCCGCGCTGGCGTCGCCGATGACCAGCGGCACAACCGGCACGCCCGGCCACAGATGGGCGAGGAACGGAAGCTGCGTCTCGATCCCGTGCTCGTCGTCATGGGCGGCGTCGAGGGCGCGTGCCAGCCCTGCGTGTGCGAGCGTTTCGCAGGCCACCCGGTCGATGGGCAGATCACCCAGCGGCGTGGCGAACCCCGCCTGCGTGGGAAAGGCGATGCCGCGAAAGGCCAGGCGGTGCGAGGGCGACAGGATCGCGACGCGGCCCGGCCGCGCGGTCGCAACGCCGTGCGACAGCCCCGCGAACCGCCCCGAGTAGCGATAGCCCGCGTGCGCCGCGACGATGGCCCGGGGCATCGCGCCCGCCGTCGCACCCTCGGCACCTGCCAAGTGGCGCGCGACCTCGGCGCGCAGCGCCTCGGCCCCGGCGGGAAAGAAGGCGCCGGCGAAACGCAGGGGGCGCAGGGCTTCGGCCATGGGCTGCACGCTCCGATTGAACCTCGCCCTATCTAATCCCATCTTCGTCCGGTGCAACGCCCAGGGGGGCGCCGCACCTGCGAAGGACACCGAGTGACGACCGCCCGCCACTGGACCGCGAAACCCGGCACGGACCGCCTGGTCTGCGAGCTGTGCCCGCGTCTGTGCGAGTTGGGGCCGGGTCAGCGCGGGCTGTGTTTCGTCCGCCGGCGCGAGGGCGACCGGATCGTGCTGGACACCTATGGCCGGTCGTCGGGGTTCTGCATCGACCCGATCGAGAAGAAGCCGCTGAACCACTTCCTGCCCGGCACACCGGTGCTGTCCTTCGGCACGGCGGGCTGCAACCTGGCCTGCAAGTTCTGCCAGAACCACGAAATATCGAAAAGCCGCGAAGTCGACGCGCTGGCCCACGCGGCCAGCCCCGAGATGATCGCGAACGCCGCGCGCAACGCGGGCGCGGCGTCGATCGCGTTCACCTACAACGATCCCGTCATCTTCCACGAATACGCCATCGACACGGCGCTGGCCGCGCGCGAACGGGGCGTGCGGTCGGTCGCGGTGACCGCCGGGTATGTCATGCCGAAGCCGCGGGAAGAGTTCTTCGCGGTAATGGATGCCGCGAATATCGACCTAAAGGCGTTTACCGAGGACTTCTATTTCAAGCTGACCGCCGCGCGCCTGGCCCCGGTGCTGGAAACCATCGACTACGCGGTGAACGAAACGCCCTGCTGGGTGGAACTGACCACGCTGCTGATCCCGGGGCAGAACGACTCGCCGGCCGAGATCGAGGCGATGTGCGGCTGGATCCTGGACCGGCTGGGGCCGGACGTGCCGCTGCATTTCACGGCCTTTCACCCCGATCACCGGATGCGGGACGTGCCCGCCACGCCGCCCGCGACCCTGCTGGCGGCGCGGGCGCGGGCGCTGGGCCTACACCATGTTTATGTCGGCAACGTCCACGACGCGGCGGCGCAATCGAGCTATTGCGCGGGCTGCGGGGCGCGGGTGATCGGGCGCGACTGGCACGAGTTGTCGGACTGGCGCCTGTCGGCCACGGGCGATTGCCTGGCCTGCGGGACGCGGTTCCCCGGCGTGATCGAGGGGCGGCCCGGAACCTGGGGACGCAAGCGCCGCCCGGTGCGGATCGTGGCCTGACCCGACCCGGAGAGGCGGCGCCACAAGACCGTTGCCATCGCTCCCGTTTTCGACCATCCGGGCACAAAGGGCACGCCGCGCCCGTGCCCCGGCCGAACAGGAAGGAGGCGCCCCGATGTGGCTGAGTGATTTCCGGGTGGTCCTGCCCGACAGGGTTCTGCCGCGCGGGTCGGTCCTGCTTGCGGGCGGCCGGATCGCCGAGGTCGCCGACCGGCCCGTACCGGGCGCCGCGCTGAGTGGCGACGGGCTGATCCTGATGCCGGGATTCGTCGACATGCATGGCGACATGATCGAGCGCGAGGTGGAACCCCGGCCCAACGTGCGCATGCCCATGGAACTGGGCCTGCGCGACCTGGACCACCGCCTGAAGGTGGCGGGCGTGACGACGGCCTATGCCGCGGTCAGCTTCAACCCGAAATCGGCCTATGGGCACCTGCGCAGCATCGAGCATTCCAAGGCGATGCTTCGCGCGCTGAAGAAGATGCGCCCGATGCTGAAGGTCGATCACCGGGTGCATGCGCGGCTGGAAATCAATAACCCCCAGGCGCTGGAGGTGGTGCGCGAGCTGATCGCCGAAGGCACCGCCGACCTGGTCTCGCTGACCGACCATACGCCGGGACAGGGCCAGTATCGCGACCTGGAACGGCTGGCGCGGAAGACCGCGGCCGAGAAGGGGCTGAGCCAGGAGGAGGCCGCGCGCACTGTGCGGGCCCGGATCGCCGAGAAACAGCGCCACGCGGGCGAGGTGGCCGGACAGCTGGCGGCCGTTTCAGCGCTGTGCGCGGAACACGGCATCGTGCTGGCCAGCCATGATGACGACACCGTCGAGAAGGTCGCGCTTATGGCGGACCTGGGCGCCACGGTCAGCGAGTTCCCGGTGACGCTGGAGGCCGCGCGCG
>JBNGDM010000112.1:0-9893 GCA_049975105.1 Rhodovulum sp.
CCACCGTTGCCGCCACCGTTTCCACCACCGTTTCCACCACCGTTTCCACCACCGTTGCCGCCGCCGTTTCCGCCTTTCGCAAAGACGGTATCGGCCGAAAGTGTGACGAGTCCCATGGAAAGGGGGGCGGTCGTCAGGGCCGCAATCGCAAGTGTAGACAACGTGCGGGTTAGAAATTTTTTCATAGTGACCTCCGTGCGTCCCAGCGGGACAGCATCTTTGCTTGGCTCAACAGCTAGGAGGCCTTTGGGGCAAATGTTTGACGCAACGTAAAAAAGAGTTGGAAACAATCGGCGCGGCACCGGTGACTCACGTGCAAAAGCTTGCATTCCAGAGCGATTTCGAGCGAAACGGAGCCATGCAAGACTTTCTTTCCAGGGCTCGCGCCGCCGAATCCGCGTTGCGCGTTCTGTTCCCGCCAACCCCTCTGCAGTCGAACCTGCACCTGTCCGAGCGCTTTGGCGCGGACGTCCTGCTCAAGCGCGAGGACCTGACTCCCGTGCGGTCCTACAAACTGCGCGGCGCGTTCAATGCCATGCGCAAGGTTCTGGGCGAACGGCCCGGTCAGAGGCTGTTCGTCTGCGCAAGTGCCGGAAACCATGCGCAGGGCGTGGCCTATGTTTGCCGCCATTTCGGTGTGAATGGCGTGGTATTCATGCCGGTGACGACACCGCGCCAGAAGATCGACAAGACCCGTACCTTCGGCGGCGACAATATCGAGATCCGGCTGATCGGCGACTATTTCGACGATACGCTCAAATCGGCCCAGGCGTATTGCGCCGAGGCGGGCGGGCACTTCCTGGCGCCCTTCGACGATTCGGACGTGATAGAGGGCCAGGCCTCGGTCGCGGTGGAAATGCTCGATGCAATGGAAGCGCCGCCGGACATGGTGATCCTACCGGTGGGCGGGGGCGGGTTGGCGGCCGGTGCCGTGTCGGTCCTGCGGGTCGCGTCGCCCGACACCAAAGTGGTCTTCGTCGAGCCCGCCGGTGGGGCGTCGCTTGCGGCTGCGGTGGCAGCGGGTGGCCCGGTCACTTTGCCCAAGATCGATAGTTTCGTTGATGGTGCGGCGGTGGCGCGGATTGGGGAAAAGACATTTGCCGCGTTGGCCGAGATCGATCCGGCGTCGGTCTTGGCCGCGCCCGAGGACCGGATCTGCGCCACCATGCTGGAGATGCTGAACGTCGAGGGGCTTGTTTTGGAACCCGCGGGTGCGCTGGCCGTCGATGTGCTGCCCGTGCTGGCGGATCAGATTAAGGGTAAGCGGGTGGTGTGTGTCACCTCGGGTGGAAATTTCGACTTCGAGCGTCTTCCCGAGGTGAAGGAGCGCGCCCAACGCTATTCGGGGGTGAAGAAATATTTCATCCTACGCCTGCCCCAGCGGCCGGGCGCCTTGCGCGATTTCCTGGACCTGCTTGGGCCGGAAGATGACATCGCGCGGTTCGAATACCTCAAGAAATCGGCGCGCAATTTCGGCACCGTTCTGATCGGTATAGAGACCTCGCACGCGGACAATTTCCCTGCGCTGTTCGCCCGTATGGACGCGCAGGGGCTCGTTCATCGGGATATAACCGATGATGTCGTCCTGTCGGAGTTCCTGATCTAGGCGACCTTCGTGTCCGACCGGCCCTCCGCAATCAGGATCGCCTTGGATTCGGCATAGCAGTCCAGCAACGTGCTCAGTTCGACCGAGTCGCCGCGCGTCAGCCGATGCTCTATTCCCTGGCAGATTGTGCAGAACTCCTTTAGTCCCAGGTTCAACGCAGAACCGCGCACGAAATGCAGGTCCGCCTGCAGACAGCCCGGATCGGGCTTTTCGCGCAGGCGGTTCATGACTTCGTCCACCTCCTCGAGGAACAGGTCGAGCACCTCGTCGAAGGCGTCTTCGCCAACTTCGCTGCGCAATTCTTCAACTCTGGTCCAGTCGATCATCGCATTTGTCACTTCTGACAGGCCCCCGCCGCGCCTCTGACGCTAGGGTCGAGGATTTAACGGCAGGTTTGTCCCAAGGGGCAAAATAGCTCGAAAGCGATCTTTCACCCGGCGTTAAGGCGGCCCGGTCTAAGCGGGTTGCGGACAAGTGCAAGGACGCCCGTGAACGTCGATACCGATCAGCAAGAGTTGCGGCAGGAAACGCCCGCTTTGGTGCGGCTGGTCCTGCTGGTGGACGACAGCCGCCTTCAACGGCGAATCCTGCGTGCCTCGTTGGAACGCTGGGGCTACGAGGTTGTCGAATGCGGTTCGGCCGAAGAGGCCCTGGAGATTTGTCGCGATCGTCCGGTCGACCTGATCATCAGCGACTGGATGATGCCGGGCATGAATGGCCCGGAGTTCTGTCGCGCATTCCGTGAATTGCCGCGTGACAGCTACGGCTATTTCATTCTCCTGACGTCGAAATCGGAAACCGGCGAAATGGTGCATGGGCTGGATGTAGGGGCGGACGAGTTCCTGACCAAGCCGGTGAACGCCAACGAACTGCGTGCCCGGATCGCTTCGGGCGAACGCATCCTGCGCATGGAATACCAGTTGCGCGAACAGAACAGGCTGCTCAGCTCGACCCTCGGCGAATTGCGCACGTTGTACGATGCGATCGATCGCGATCTGGTCGAAGCCCGCAAGCTGCAGCAATCTCTGGTCCGCGAACGATCCCGTCGCTTCGGTGCCTCCGAGGTGTCGCTATTGCTTCGCCCCTGTGGCCATGTGGGTGGCGACCTCGTCGGGTTCTTCCCGGCGGGCGATGGCAAAGTGGGACTGTTCTCGGTCGATGTTTCGGGCCACGGGATCAGTTCCGCGATGGTGACGGCGCGGCTTGCCGGGTTGCTGGCCTCGTCCTCGGCCGATCAGAACCTGGCTCTCGATGAGGATGCCGAGGGAACCATCCATGCCCGCCCGCCCGAGGAGGTGGTGGAGCACCTTAACCGGCTGTTCCTCGAAGAGCTTGACACGGAGCATTACTTCACGATTCTTCTCGCGCTGGTCACGCTGGACACCGGTGAGATGCGTTTTGTGCAGGCCGGGCATCCCTACCCGGCGATCCAGCGCGCCGACGGGGCAATCGAATACCTGGGGGCCGGCGGTTTGCCCGTCGGGCTCATTCCCGGTGCCGGTTTCGAAGCGGGCGAGGCGCGCCTTTTTCCCGGTGACCGGGTGCTCTTGGCCTCTGACGGCATCACGGAATGTCCCTCGCCCACCGACGAGCAGTTGGGCGAGGAAGGGCTTTGCCGTCTCATGGAAAAGCGCGCCGGGATCCGCGGCGAGGCGTTCTTCGAGGCGTTGTTGGCAGACGTCATAGACTATGCTGGCGGCCCCGATCTGCCGGATGACATTTCAGGTGTGCTGTTCGAGTTCGGTTAACGCACCAAGCCAAGGAACCGCGCTACGAAATGCCGGTCCCCCGCGTTGTCCAGCCGCTGTACCGCTTCCTCGACAGGCATCCACAGCGCGGTGTGTCCGGGTTCTTGCGGCTTGCCATGGGGGCGCACCGGCCGCGCGAGGTAGACCGAGCACAGCTTTTCGGCCCAAAGATCGTATTCCGGCATGAACGTGAACCGGCGGAATGCCCCCAGTCTGCGTCGAACGTCGATTCGCCAGCCGGTTTCCTCGAACACCTCGCGATGCAAAGCCGAAAGGGGCCCTTCGCCCGAATCGATTCCGCCCCCTGGCAACTGGTATTCCGGCACTGGTTCGGCCTGGTGTGTGAGCAGCAGTGCGCCGTCGCGTTCCAGAACCGCATAGGTCCCCGGCCGGATGCGGTAGCGCTGGTCGGGTCGGACCGGTTCACCGAATCGCCTGATCATGCCTACCCCCTTTGTGCTCGGATCGCGGTCTCTATATAAGGCGCGTAAGCCAAGGCCCAGAGCCAAGAGAACCCCATGTCACTCGGATCCAAGATCGCCTGGGACGACACCGTCCTGCCTTTTCAGCTTGACCGCAGCGCCGTCCGTGGGCGCGTCGCACGCCTGGATGGCGTGCTGAACCAAGTGCTGGCGCAGCACAACTACCCGCCAGAAATCGAGGCGCTCGTCGCCGAGGCGGCGTTGCTGACTGCGCTGATCGGTCAAACCATCAAGCTGCGCTGGAAGCTGTCTTTACAAATCCGGGGCGATGGCCCGGCACGGTTGATCGCGACCGATTACTTTGCGCCCGCCGAAGACGGCGCGTCAGCCTGGATCCGCGCATATGCCAGCTTTGACGCCGATCGGCTGGTGCCCGGTCAAGAGCCCTTCGGCCAAATTGGCCAAGGCTATTTCGCGCTGCTGATCGACCAAGGGCGGGACATGGTCCCCTACCAAGGGATCACCCCGATTGCCGGAGGGTCGCTTTCCGCCTGTGCAGAGACTTATTTCGCGCAGTCCGAACAGTTGCCCACCCGCTTCGCGCTCAGCTTCGGCCGCAGTCAGGCACCGGGCCAGGCCGGTCAGTGGCGTGCGGGGGGCATGATGCTGCAGCTCATGCCCGAGGCGTCCATATCCTCGGCGGTCGAGGGCGGCAGCGGTGATGACGGCCTGTTGCAAGCCGACGACATTCTCGACGGTGACGAGGCCGAGGACTGGACCCGCGCCAATACCCTGCTCGACACGGTAGAGGACGCGGAACTGATCGGCCCGTCGGTGCAACCGACGGAATTGCTGGTGCGGCTGTTCCACGAGGAACATCCGCGTGTCTTCGACGCGCAACCTGTGCAGTTTGGCTGCACCTGTTCTGAGGACCGGGTCAGACAAAGCCTGTCCATCTACTCGGCCAAGGACATCGGTCACATGACGACGGATGAAGGAATTGTCACTGCCGATTGCCAGTTCTGCGGCGCCCATTACGAGCTGGACCCCGCGACTCTGGGCTTCGAGGCGGAGAGGGACCCTGATGCCGGCGAATGATCCGTTCGACCCTGTGCGCGCTGCGCTGGCGCGTCCCGGGCCGGAAACCTCGGATCATGACCTGAACCCCGATTTCGTCATGCCCGAGGGCCGCGTGCTGCGTCCGGCAGCGGTTCTGGTACCGCTTCGCCAGATGGAAACGGGACTGAAGGTAATCCTGACAAAGCGATCCTCGCGGTTGAAACATCATCCCGGTCAGATCGCATTTCCCGGCGGCAAGCTGGACGAGGGGGACAACGGCCCGGTGGCGGCCGCGCTGAGGGAATCGCACGAGGAGATCGGCCTTCCTGAGCGCTCGGTGGAGGTTCTCGGCACGCTGCCCGCCCATGAAACCGTTACCGGCTTTACGGTGACTCCGGTGCTCGGTAGCGTTCGGGGTGCATTCGACCCGGTGCCCGAGACCGGCGAGGTGGACGAAGTGTTCGAGGTTCCGTTCGACCACGTGTTGAACCCGGCGGCTTTCTCGGTTCAGTCACGGTTCTGGCGCGGGCAACGGCGGTACTATTACACGGTACCCTATGGCCCATACTACATCTGGGGCGCGACCGCGCGTATCCTGCGCGCGCTGGCCGACCGGATGGTGCCATGATGCGGGTACGGGGCGACTGGTTCTTTGCCGATCATACCCAGGCAGTGTGCCGTGCGCTCACCGGGGGCGGGTACCAGGCGTTGTTCGTTGGCGGTTGCGTGCGCAACGCGCTCTTGGGGGCGCCGGTAACCGATATCGACATTGCGACCGACGCCCGCCCCGATCGGGTGATGGAACTGGCGGAGGCTGCCGGGCTGAAGCCCGTTCCGACCGGCTTTGACCATGGCACCGTTACCGTCGTCGCGGGCCACCTGCCGCACGAGGTCACGACCTTCCGCCGGGATGTCGAGACGTTCGGGCGCCATGCCGTGGTGGCTTTCGCCGACACCGTCGAGGAAGACGCCCACCGGCGCGATTTCACGATGAACGCGCTTTACGCGACCCCCGCGGGCGAAGTGATCGACCCCCTCGGCGGGCTGCCCGACCTTGTCGCCCGGCGGGTTCGTTTCATCGACGATGCCCATGCGCGCATTCGCGAGGACTATCTGCGAATCCTCAGGTTCTTCCGCTTTCACGCCTGGTATGGGGATCCCGAGGGTGCACTCGACGCACAGGGCTTGGCCGCCTGCGCCGCGAATACCCATGGGCTGGAAAAGCTGTCGCGGGAACGTGTGGGGGCCGAGGTCAGGAAACTGCTTTCTGCCCCCGATCCCGGACAGAGCGTCGCGGCGATGTCGCAAAGTGGCGTTCTGGCCCATACGCTGCCCGGGGCTGTTGCGCGCCAGCTTCCGATACTGGTGCACCTGGAGCAGAATTGGGGTCTTGCGCCTGATCCGATCCGTCGGCTTGCCGCTCTTGGGGGACACGACCATGCAGAGCGGCTGCGCCTAAGCAAGGCCGACGCCCGCAGATTGGACAGGCTGCACAACGCGATGTCGGGATCCGGCGATGCCGCTGAACTGGGCTATCGAATGGGCGTCGAAGAAGCGTGCGACGTCCTTCTCTTGCGGGCCGCGGCGAGCGGAACTGCCCCGGCCAAGGATGCGCGTGACCGGATTGCCGAGGGCGCCGCGGCCGAATTTCCGCTGAGCGCAATAGACCTAATGCCCGGCTATTCCGGTCCCGCTCTTGGCGCGCGACTGAAAGAGCTCGAGTCGCGCTGGATCGCGTCGGGGTTCCGGCTGAGCCGGCAGCAGTTGCTTGAATAATCAGATCGCGGTTCCGGGCCGGAACAGAGACGCATGACGCTCGATCCGTTATACCTTTTTGTGTTCGCCGGCCTCTTCTCGCCCGGACCGAACGTGATCCTTCTGACCGCCTCGGGCGCGCACTTCGGGTTTCGGCGCACGTTGCCACACGTGGCAGGCGTGGTTCTCGGCGTGGGCATCACCTCGGGGCTGACCGCACTTGGTATCGGGGGGTTACTTCTTGCGCAGCCCACGCTTTCGACGCTGTTGCGCCTGGTGGCCGGGGTATGGATCCTTTGGATGGCGTGGACGCTTCTGACTGCGGCAAGGCAGCCTCGGGCAGAAGCCGGGCATCGGCCGTTCACCTTCTTCGAGGCGGTGCTGTTCCAATGGGTCAATCCCAAGGTCTGGGCGATCGCACTGGCGGCGGCCTCGGGTTACGGCGCGGGACTGGGCCCATGGGGTGAGGCATTGCGACTGGCCTCGGCCTTTGCCGGGATCAATCTTTTTGTCTGCTTGTTCTGGTCCTACGCAGGCTCTCTTCTGACGATCCTGCTGACCAGCGAACGCGCATGGCGTATCTTCATGGCCAGCATGGCGCTTGCTCTTGCGGCTTCGGCGGGGATGGTGGTTCTCTGATCGAGACCGGTCTATTATCCTGGTCGTTTCCGCGCGAAGGCCCTTCCACACGTGTTCCGTTTCTTCGAAAACCTGGTCGACCCCTATGCGGCATACGACCAGACCGATACCCCGCCCCAACGGCTTGGGCCGTTCATATGGGCTTATGCGCGGCCGTTCCGACGGGTTTTTGCGGTTGCCGTCGTTCTTGCCGTGATTGTGGCCGCGGTCGAGGTTTGGCTTATTCATGCAATGGGCCGGGTGGTCGATATCCTGTCCTCAGGAACACCGAACCAGGTCTGGGATGACTATGGGCTGTTTTTGATCGGGCTGGGCGTATTTATTCTGGTGGTCCGTCCCATCCTGCAGGGGCTGGATGTGGCGATCCTGAACAATGGAATCATGCCGAATTTCGGCACCCTGATCCGCTGGCGGGCGCATGCGCAAGTGTTGCGTCAGTCCGTCGGATGGTTCGAGAATGACTTCGCCGGCCGCATCGCCAACCGGATCATGCAAACGCCACCCGCCGCGGGCGAAGCGGTGTTTCAGGTGTTCGACGCGATCACCTTCGCGCTCGCTTATGCGGTCGGGGCGCTGATCCTGTTGACCGATGCCGACCCGCGGCTGGCGCTGCCGCTGGTGGCTTGGCTGATACTTTATGCGCTTTTGGTGCGTTGGACGATGAAGCGTGTCGGCCCGGCATCCAAGGCAGCTTCGGACGCGCGCAGTGCCGTCACCGGCCGGGTGGTCGATGCCTATACGAACATTCACGCGGTCAAACTGTTCGCCCATCACGACCGCGAACTGGCCTACGCGAAAGAGGCGATCGACGAGGCGCGCCGGACCTTTGCCGCCGAGATGCGTATCTTCACCAAGATGGATGTCGCGCTGACGGCGCTGAACGGTTTCCTGATCGTCGGGGTTGTGGGCTGGGCGATCCTGTTGTGGATGCAGGGTGTGGCCAGCGTGGGTGTGGTCGCAGCGGCTACCGCGCTGACGCTCAGGCTGAATGCGATGACCGGCTGGATCATGTGGGCGCTCTCCAGCTTCTTCCGCTCGCTCGGTGTGGTGGCCGAGGGTATGGAGACGATCGCGCAGCCGATCGCCCTGACTGATGCGCCGGGCGCCAAACCTTTGGAGCTGAAGACAGGAGAGATCGCGATCCAGTCTATGACTCACCATTACGGGCGCGGTTCTGGCGGCCTTGACCATGTCGACCTGGTGATCCGTCCCGGCGAAAAGGTCGGTCTTGTCGGGCGCTCGGGCGCGGGCAAATCGACGCTCGTCAAGCTGCTCTTGCGGTTCTACGATCCCGAGGATGGGCGCATCCTGATCGACGGGCAGGATATCGGCGCGGTCACGCAGGAAAGCCTGCGCCGCCATATCGGAATGGTAAGCCAGGATGCGACCTTGATGCACCGCTCGGTGCGCGACAACATCCTGTATGGCCGCCCAGAGGCAAGCGAAGCCGAGATGATCGCGGCGACGAAGCGGGCCGAGGCGCACGAATTCATACTTGATTTGCAGGACGCCGAGAGCCGGACGGGCTATGATGCGCGGGTCGGCGAACGCGGCGTCAAGCTGTCGGGCGGACAACGACAGCGGGTGGCGCTGGCCCGCGTGATCCTGAAGGATGCGCCGATCCTGGTGCTGGACGAGGCGACCTCAGCGCTCGACTCCGAGGTCGAGGCGGCGATCCAGGAAACGCTATACGGCGTGATGGAGGGCAAGACGGTGATCGCGATCGCGCACCGCTTGTCGACGATAGCGCATATGGACAGGATCGTGGTGCTGGACGCGGGCCGGATCGCCGAAGAGGGCACGCATTCCCAGCTTTTGGGGCGCAATGGGTTGTATGCGCGATTCTGGGCGCGGCAGTCGGGCGGCTTCATCGGGACGGAGGCGGCCGAGTGAGCCATCTGGTCGAGCGTCTGAACCTGCGCGGCGAAGCCGTGACTGCGGACGGACTGACCGTGGCGCTGGCGCTGCCCGGCGAAACGGTGCAGGGTAACGTGGCCGATGGCCGCATTTCACGCCCGCGCATCCTGACCCCGTCGCCGGACCGTGTCCGCGCGCCCTGTCTACATTTCCAGGTCTGCGGCGGTTGTGCGCTTCAACATGCTTCGGATGGTTTCGTCGCAGGCTGGAAGCGACAGGTCGTCGACCGCGCGTTGGCTGCACAGGGGCTCGATGCGCCGATCCGGGGGCTCCATACCTCGCCCCCGGCATCACGTCGGCGTGCGACGCTGGCCGGGCGGCGCACGAAGAAGGGCGTCCTCGTGGGGTTCCGCGCGCGGGCCTCCCGTCAGATCGTGGCGATTCCCGATTGCCGGCTGCTGCATCCCGACCTGATGGCCTGTTTGCCCGCCTGCGAGGCGCTGACGGCGCTCGGGGCCTCGCGCAAGGGCGAGGTGGCGCTGGCGCTGACCCGGTCGGAAGACGGCGTGGATGTCGCCGTTAGCGGGGTCAAGGCGCTGGACGGGCCGCTGCGGGGCGCGCTGGGCGATCTTGCCGAGCGTCACGACCTGGCGCGGCTCTCGTGGGACGGCGACATCGTGGCTGCGCGACGCCCGCCGCGCCAGCGGATGGGCAAGGCGCTTGTGGTGCCGCCGCCAGGTGCCTTCCTGCAGGCGACCGAGGCGGGGCAGGGCGCGCTGATCGATGCGGTGCGCATGGCGGTCGGCC
>JBNGDM010000113.1:0-9889 GCA_049975105.1 Rhodovulum sp.
CAGAGGAGGAGCGTGTCCCGCCACCTCGGATGGCCGACCTCCCCGAGGAGGTGGCCTGCGATTGCCCGCAGGCGCTGGCCCAGGTTCTGCGCGACAGTCTGGGGGGCGCATTCCGCCCCGTGATGCAGGCCTTACGCCGTCGCGCACCGGTTTTTGTGCGGGTGAATACCCTCGTTACGACGCGCGAGGCAGCCGCTGCAGCGTTAGCCGAAGAGGGTATCGCGACACGGCCGCACCCGTTGTCGCCAAGCGCGCTCGAGATCACGGAAAATGCTCGGCTGGTGCAGCGGAGCGACGCCTATCATGGCGGATTGATCGAGTTGCAGGACGCGGCAAGCCAGGCGGTGGCCGACTTGATGCCTGTCACGCCCGGTGGACGGGTGCTGGATTTCTGCGCTGGTGGCGGCGGCAAGACGTTGGCGCTTGCCGGCCGAGCGAGGGCGCGGTTTCACGCGCATGATGTGGCGCCCGAAAGGATGCGCGACCTGCCGGTGCGCGCTTCGCGCGCGGGCGTCGAAGTACACGGTCTGACCACCGCGGACCTTGCTGACGCCGCACCTTTCGACCTCGTTTTGTGCGATGTGCCTTGTTCGGGCAGCGGCGCATGGCGGCGTAGTCCCGAGGCGAAATGGCGAACCTCGGCCAGGGACCTTGCTCGTCTGATGGCCGAACAGGACTCGATCCTTTCGACTGCGGCAAGGTTGGTCGCGCCCGGTGGGGCCCTTGGCTATGCGACCTGCTCGCTGATCGCGGCCGAAAACGGCGACCGTGTCATGGCCTTTCTGGACGGTAATCCGAGTTGGCGGATGGTTGATGAGCGCTGCCTTACTCCGTTAGACGGTGGCGACGGATTTTACGCCGCGGTCTTGCGCCGCGTCTAGGCGATCAAGCGCCGGTAGGACGGGGCGTTAACACATGGTTAACCGCACGCGGCACAAACTGGGCTTACGATCCGAATCCGTCCGGAGCCCGTCGATTTGCCGCGACTTTCCCCTGCGATTTCAAACGTCAGTCAGACTGCGGCATTCTATGCCGAGCGCGCATGGGCGATCCTTCTCTGCGGGATCGCGCTTGCTCTGATTGCGCGCGCCACGCCCATGCATTGGCTGGCGGTATTGTTGCTGTCCGCGGCCGGAACTCTGGCGGCGTTGGCGACAGTGCTTCGGCTTGCGGACCTTTGGGGCCGCCGCCTGCCTGCAGGCCGTCTGCGCCGCTTGTGTTCGGGCGCGCCGGGTGCCTGCGTCCTGACCGACCGTCGAGGCCGGGTTCTCATGGCCAACACTACTGCGCTGCGCCGCGTTCCGGCCGCGCGCGGCCAACCGGTCGCCGCGGCTTTGTCCGCGGTTTTCGCCGATCCCGAGCGCGCGGTTGCCGGTCTGCTTTCGGCCGCGGCCCGCGGCGAAAGCGCAACCCATGTCCGGCCCGGCTCCGAGGGCAACTTGCGATTGAGCGTGGAGCGCGCCGCACCGGGCGTGTTCATGTGGCATGTCGATGGCGGCGAACAGCCTGCGCCCGACAGTGCCCTGCCGATGCTTCGGCTTGATGGAGAGGGCAAGGTTCTTACACTAAATGCGGCGGCTCGTGCTTTGTTGGGCCGCACTCCGGCGACTCTGTCTGAATTGCGTCGGGGTGCGCAAGTGCCGGCGCATGTCGTCGGCGATGAGATCGAGATTGACACACGCAAGGGGCCGGCACGGCGCCGACTGATGTCGCTTCCCGGGCACGACGGAACAAGCGAGCTTTACATCCTTCCGCCTGGCTCTGCCGTGGGCGAGACGCGCCCGCCCGAGGGCCTGCTCGACGCATTGCCCGTCGCGATCCTGCAACTGGACATCGATGGCACGGTGCGGCTTGCCAATGTTCGCGCGCGCCAATTCCTGGGGGGAGAACCCGATCAGCCGCTGAACCTTTGCGATCGCCTAGAGGGGCTGGGCCGTCCGGTAAGCGATTGGCTAGCGGAAGCTGCCGAGGGGCGCGCAAGCAACATGGCCGAGGTTTTGCGCGTTGCGCGTTCCGATTGCGAGCTTTTCGTACAGGTCGCCCTTGCGCGGATGGAGGGTCGCGGGCTTGTCGCGGTTCTGCATGATGTCACTGAGATGAAAACCTTGGAGGCCCAGTTCACGCAAAGCCAGAAGATGCAGGCGATCGGCCAATTGGCCGGTGGCGTGGCGCATGATTTCAATAACCTGTTGACGGCGATCTCGGGTCATTGCGACCTGTTGATGCTGCGCCACGATGCGGGTGACCCCGACTACGGTGACCTCGTGCAGATCCACCAGAACGCCAATCGCGCAGCGTCGCTGGTCGGACAGTTGCTGGCGTTTTCACGCAAGCAGACACTCAGTCCTGAGGTGCTGGATTTGCGCGACACGATGGGCGAGTTGGCCCATCTGCTTGACCGGCTGGTTGGCGAGCGGGTCAAGCTACGCATCCGCCACGGCGATAACCTGCCGCCGATCCGCGCCGACAAGCGCAAGCTTGAGCAGGTTGTCATGAATCTGGTGGTGAACGCCCGAGACGCAATGGCTTCTGGCGGTGAAATAAAGCTGGAGACCGCAGCGCTCGAGCTAACGACCGAAATGAGGCGCGATCGTGCGGTCGTTCCGGCTGGAACCTATGCCGTGGTTCGCGTGCGGGACGAGGGCGAAGGGATCCCGCCCGACCGGCTGACCAAGATTTTCGAGCCGTTCTTCACCACCAAACGTCCGGGGGAGGGAACGGGCCTGGGCCTCTCGACCGTATATGGAATCGTCAAGCAAACGGGCGGATTTATTTTCGTAGACAGCGCGCCGGGGGAGGGAAGCACCTTCACGCTCTATCTTCCCGCTTATCGTGGGGGGGGCGAAGCCGATGCACTTGGCGAGGCCGACGGCGAGTACGAGGCGCCCGGCACCGGCGTGGTACTGCTGGTCGAGGATGAAGCCCCTGTGCGCTCTTTTGCGGCACGTGCTATGAACATGCGGGGCCATACCGTTCTCGAGGCCGAGAGCGGAGAGCAGGCATTGGAAATCCTCTCGGATCCGGGCTTGAAGGTCGACGTATTCGTGACGGATGTGGTGATGCCCGGGCTTGACGGGCCCGGTTGGGTTGCCGAGGCGCTGAAAGACCGGCCAGGCACCCGCGTCGTATTCGTTTCGGGCTATGCAGAGGACAGTTTTGGCGAAATCCGCGGACGCATTCCGAATTCGGTCTACTTGCCGAAGCCGTTCTCTCTCTCAGACTTGACCACGACGGTGCAACGTCAGCTTCGCGCCCCTACCAAACCGGCATCCGCCGTCTCGTCGCCCTAGGACACAGCAAGCTCTTCGTAAAGCGCGAAATCCTCGCTCCTCTGTCGGCGCAGCCGCGCGCGGGTTGCTTCGGACAAATCAAGTGCTGCGGGCCGCGAGGCGTTACGCCGGGGCAGGTCCACAGGCACGCCAAGGCGCGCCTGCATGAACTCTACCAACCTTTCTTGGTCTTCGTATCGGAACAGGTGATCGACCTTCCGGCCGTCTTTTGCCGGCGCGACGAAGCGGGCCTGGGAACCCAGCCTGGCATAGGCTGGCCGGTCAGTGCCGAGATAGGCATTGACGAAGTCGTCGAAGCTTATGCCGAGCGTGCTGGTGTCACGTCCGTTCAATGCGGGACGCGCACGGTAGCGATACCAGCTGCCCAGCCAATCCTCGGGCTGACGGACCACGGCAACCGTTTCGACGTCGGTCACGCCAGCCTGTTCCAGCAGCGGCAATAATCGGTTGCGGAACCGTCGCAGCGTCATGTGCTTTAGAGGCGGAGGGGCGCGCATCACCATGTCCGCCCGAGGCCCAAGCGCCGCCGCCCAGGCAGTCGATCCCGTTTTCGGCACGGCTAAAAGTGCCAGCCTCTCGCGCGCGAACAACAGCAACGTCATGCTCCCTTGGCCTTCGGCATCTTTTGCCTAGGCGCGTGAACCAATCCTTAACCGTTTCCGCAAATGCTGGGAAAGCGAGAATTTGACTTGTAATGTTCTCTTTTTGATCTCATATGTTGAGAACAAGAGGAGAACAAAAGCGGCGATTGCCGCGCGCTCCCGGCTGTGGAATAAGGATGGAAAACATGGGCACAACGAACCTTCTGGACATGGTAGACAAGCGCAACTCCGACAAGCAGAAAGCCCTCGACTCCGCGCTTGCGCAGATTGAGCGGCAATTCGGCAAGGGTTCGATCATGAAGCTCGGCGCCGACAACCCGGTGCAGGAGATCGAAGCGACATCGACCGGCTCGCTCGGCTTGGACATCGCGCTCGGTATCGGCGGGCTGCCCAAGGGACGCATCATCGAGATCTATGGTCCCGAAAGTTCGGGTAAAACAACCCTGACGCTACACTGCGTCGCCGAGGAACAAAAAAAGGGCGGCGTTTGTGCGTTTGTCGATGCGGAACACGCGCTGGACCCGCAATATGCCAAGAAACTGGGCGTCGATCTTGACGAACTGCTGATTTCGCAGCCTGACACTGGCGAACAGGCCCTGGAAATCACCGATACGCTGGTGCGCTCCGGCGCGGTATCGATGGTTGTGGTCGACTCGGTTGCCGCTTTGACGCCGAAATCGGAACTCGAAGGCGATATGGGCGACAGTTCGGTTGGTGTGCAGGCGCGCTTGATGAGCCAAGCGATGCGAAAGCTGACGGGATCGATCAGCCGGTCGAAATGCACTGTGATCTTCATCAACCAGATCCGCATGAAGATCGGCGTGATGTTCGGGAGCCCCGAAACGACCACGGGCGGCAATGCGCTTAAATTTTATTCTTCCGTCCGGTTGGACATTCGCAGAATAGGTGCGATCAAGGATCGTGATGAGGTTGTGGGCAACTCCACCCGCGTTAAGGTGGTCAAAAACAAGGTTGCGCCGCCGTTCAAGCAGGTCGAGTTCGACATCATGTACGGCGAAGGCATCTCGAAGACCGGTGAATTGATCGACCTTGGCGTCAAGGCGGGCGTGGTGGAGAAATCCGGCTCCTGGTTTTCCTACGGAGATGAGCGGATTGGGCAGGGGCGCGAAAACGCCAAGAATTTCTTGAAGGACAATCCCGATGTCGCTTTTTCGATCGAAGACAAGATCCGAGCGGCCCATGGGCTCGACTTCCACATGGGGGTTGATGATGACGGCGGCGACGATGACGTGATGGAAGCGTGATCCTATACGCCTTAACTGCCGTATAGGTTCCTGAGGCCCGCCGGCGCGACCCGGCGGGTTTTTCTTCACTATACTGGTCGGGGTCACCTTCTTGCGAGTTGCGCGCTTATGGAACCGGTCAGTCGGCTCTCCGCGTCCGCTTGACCACGCATCGTCCGCACAGTAGCCACCGGCCATGGCGCGCGCTCCCATTCTGCAATTGTCCGATGTTTCGCTGGGCTACGGCGGTACGCCTGTTTTTGACGGCCTTGACCTGGTGATTCAGCCTGGTGACCGGGTGGCACTGGTCGGCCGCAACGGGTCGGGTAAGTCTACGCTGATGAAGGTGATGGCCGGGTTGGTCGAACCCGACACCGGCGTGCGGGTCGCATCGCCCGGTACTTCGGTTGGGTACATGGAGCAGGACCCCGAGCTTGCAGGGTTTGCGACGCTTGGCGATTTCGCGGCCAGCGGGCTAGATGACGGCGAGGCCTATCGTGTTGAAATGGTGGCGGAAGGGTTGAAGTTCGATCCCGCCATGCCTGTCGTGACGGCTTCGGGGGGCGAGCGACGTCGGGCGGCGCTGGCCAAGCTGCTGGCAGAGGCTCCCGACCTGATGCTGCTGGACGAGCCGACGAACCATCTGGATATTCAGGCGATCGGCTGGCTGGAATCGCAATTGGCGGAGACGCGCTGTGCCTTCGTGTTGATCTCGCACGACCGTGCGTTCCTAAGAGCGGTGACAAGAGCGACGCTGTGGATCGACCGCGGTAAGGTCTGCCGGCGGGAACGTGGCTTTGCCGGTTTCGAGGAGTGGCGCGACAAGATATGGGCCGAGGAGGACGAGGCCCGCCACAAGCTGGAGCGCAAGATTAAGGCCGAGAGCCGCTGGGCGGTCGAGGGCATTTCGGCGAGGCGAAAACGCAATCAGGGCCGTGTGCGCGCACTTCAGGCGCTACGTGAGGAGCGCGCGGCCATGATCCGTCGACAAGGCGTGGCAGCGATGGCGCTCGAGTCCGGGCCCAGATCGGGAAAACGCGTTATCGAAGCGCGTGCGATCTCGAAGCGGTTCGGCGACCGGGTGATCGCGCGCGGTTTTTCTCTGCGCATAAATCGGGGTGAGCGTGTGGCGCTGGTTGGCCCAAATGGCTGCGGCAAGACAACGCTTTTGAAGATGCTTATCGGTGAAATCCCCCCAGACACCGGCGAGGTGATCCTGGGCTCGAATCTTCAGATGGCCATATTCGATCAGAACCGTGCCGCGCTCGACCCCGACATGACACTATGGGAAAGCTTGACTGGCGATGCGGATATGCGCGTGTCGGGCAAGGCCGACCAGGTTCTGGTACGCGGTCAGCCGAAACATGTTGTGGGGTATCTGAAGGAATTTCTTTTCGACGAAGCACAGGCCCGAGCCCCGGTCCGGTCGCTATCGGGGGGCGAACGGGCACGGCTGTTGCTAGCGCGGATCATGGCGCGCGACTCGAACCTTTTGGTGATGGACGAACCGACGAACGACCTGGACGTGGAAACCCTAGACCTTTTGCAGGAGTTGTTGTCTGACTACGACGGTACCGTTCTGCTGGTCAGCCATGACCGGGACTTCCTCGACCGCGTCGCTTCTACCACGATCGCTTTGGAAGGTGAGGGGCGGCTGGTGGTATATGCTGGAGGCTGGTCGGATTATCAGGCGCAGCGGGGCAATGAGCGCGACGGCGGCACGTCGGAGCCTCGGAAACCACCCCCGTCCCCGAAACCTGATACGCCCAAGGTGAAAGAGGTCTCCAGCGGACTGACCTTCACCGAAAAGCACCGGCTCGAGGAACTGCCCGGCGAAATCGAGCGGCTTGAGGTTGAGATTAGCAAGCTTGAGGAGTTGTTGACCGACGCGGATCTGTTCACGCGAGAGCCGGTGAAGTTTCGCAAGGCGACTGAGGCGCTGGTGGCGCGGCAGTCTGCTTTGAGCGCGGCCGAGGAGGAATGGCTTGCCCTGGCCGAAAAAGCCGAGGGGTCGGTGAACTGATAGGGATGGCTGCACAAGCTGCGCGGTGATGAATGGTTCGTTCATACTAGGCGATCCAGAGATTGCGGTCGCCGCCGCCGCGCTGGCCACGAGCGTGGCTAGCTGGCCCAAGCATGTAGGCACAAGGCTGATCGGTCCAAAGCACGTCTAGAGAAATACCGCCGGCACCTACCAGCCCGATACAAGGGTCCAGTTGACTAATGCGTCGACCGTGTATCTGATGGCATCAGTGCGAGGCGTGGCGCCCCTGCGAAACGTCTGCCTCCTTCTCGGCGACACGTGTCCCCGCGCATTCGAATACCGGTCGAATGCGTCAGTAAGACCATTTACCTTAATCGGGGTCCTTTAAAGGTTGAACAGGCGTCATTTCATCCGCAGCGCGCCGTCGAGCCGGATCACTTCGCCGTTGAGGTAGCAGTTCTCGATGATATGGCAGACTAACTCAGCGAACTCTGCGGGCTCGCCCAGTCGCGGCGGGTTCGGAACGTCGACGGCCAGCGTTTCCATCACTTCGGGGCCCAGGCTTTCCAGCATGGGGGTCCTGAATACACCGGGCGCAATGCCCATTACCCGGATTCGCAGGCTGGCCAAGTCGCGGGCAAGCGGGAGTGTCATCGCTGCGATCCCGCCCTTTGATGCAGCGTAGGCAGCCTGGCCTTTCTGCCCGTCGAACGCGGCGATCGATGCGGTGTTGACGATCACACCACGGCAGCCGTCGGCCTCGAAATCGTTACCGACCATTTCGGCGGCGGCCAAGCGCAGGACGTTGAAACTGCCCACCAAGTTGATCTCGACGGTGCGGCGAAAGCTGTCCAATGCGTGCGGACCCGCCTTGCCCAGCGTGCGTTCGGCGGTGGCGATGCCGGCGCAGTTAACGCAGGCGGTGATTCCGCCCATCTGTGCGGATGCTTCGCCGATGGCTTGGGCCACGGACACCTCGTCGGTGACGTCGACCGGTTGAAAGCCAGCGCCGATCTCCGCGGCCAAAGCCATGCCGCGCTCGGTGTCGCGGTCGAGGATTGTAACGGCGGCTTCATTGGCGCAAAGCGTGCGGGCCGCCGATGCGCCCAAGCCTGAGGCGCCCCCCGTGACGATGGCTTTAGTATCGCCGATGCGCATGCCCGTCTCCTCGCACTGCACTTTGTCTTGGCCCACAGCTAGCCCGGTCCGCGGCGGATTGTCCATGCGGCTATGCGGCTCGGAGATGCCGAGCCGCCGCGTGGTGAGTGGCAGGGTATTGCCGAGTTCAGTCATGGGGCCGGCGGGAAAATGCCGGGGCAGTGCTCTGGTGGCGATGGGTCCTCACATCAGCGTGTTGTCCCCTTTGCATGGGGACTGGCCGTTCTTTTTTTAAAGCATGACCAGCCGTGGTTCGGTGCGACAAACCGCTGAACCAAAATGTTCGACAAGAGGCAAGGAGACGCTCCATGAAACGATTTCGCTTTACTCTTCCGCTCACCGTTACGATGGCTGTCGCCTCCCCGGCGCTGGCCGGTGGGTATGAGGCGGCGCCAGAACCCGTCCAGGTGATGCCCGCGGCCCCTGCGTTGTTGGCTGGTGGCGACTGGAACGGCGGCTACGCCGGTGTTCAACTCGGGTATGGCGATGTCAGTGCCGATGGCGGGTTGGATGGCGATGGCGAAATCTACGGCCTTCATGCCGGCTATCGCTGGGACATGGGGACCCTGGTCTACGGCGTCGAGTTGGACCATGATCGGGCCGATATCGACATAGGCAACGGTGCGGCCGAGCTTGACGGTGTCACCCGGCTGAAAGGCCAGGTCGGATACGACATGGGGCAGACGCTGCTTTATGCGACGGCGGGCGTGGCCAATGGCGATACTGATCTGGGGGATGAAACCGGCTGGGTGGCCGGCGCCGGGCTGGCATGGGCTGTGTCGCCCTCGTGGGTCATTGGCGGCGAGGTGCTCTACCACGATTTCGACGAGTTCGGCTCGTCCGGCGTGGGCGCGAACGCCACAACGGCAACCTTGCGCGCATCTTTCCGATTCTGATCTGAAAATGACCGGGGGCGTCCTGTTCAGGCGGCCCCGGTCGGTTCTGCAAGAACGGGCGATACCATCATGACATCGTCGCGCTTGCAGTCGAACTGGCTCATTTTGCACCCGGACCACCAACTGCCCCCGGTGGCGGGTCGGTGTCAGATAGACCCGTCCGTCCCGGTTTACTCGGCTCAGCAACGCCTCCGTCGCGGCATCATCGCGTCACTCGAACGTTAAAAGCGGTGGTCGGGGTTCTGTTACAACCTGGAAACCGGGGAAAGCGGCGATGGCGTCACGGGCCTCGCGCCTCGCGCGCCCAGCGCACATTCTTGCGGATGCGGGTACGTAAGCCTTGTCTGACGTAAGCGCTCTGCGGAGAGATTTGGGGGGGGGCGCCCGCCCAGCCAAGCGCGAGTTCACGCATCGTCAGCACCGCCCAAAGTGTTGCCTTGGTCGTGGTGGCGTGGATCGTGCCGGTGAAGTACGGGCCAAGCCCACCTTCTGCCTGGCCTGCGAAACCATGACCTGTTCGGTCTCGTTTGCCGCTGACGCGGTCTGCCAAAACATGCACTGGGCGGCCATGGCATTGGCCAATTGCTCGGCCGGCATGGAAGCAGGTGCCGCATTCGCGGGGAAATAGGCGAAAAACCGGAGATTTTGCCAATGGGTCATGGCGGCGGGCACCAATTGCGCGAAATCGGAGAATATCTCTTCGATCCGCTCGGGC
>JBNGDM010000114.1:0-9805 GCA_049975105.1 Rhodovulum sp.
CGGCAGACCCGGTCCGGCAGGCCGAGCGCGAAGGCCAGTTGCCGCACCTGAGTCTTGAACAGGCCGGTCATCGGCTGGAACGGCAGGTCGTCGATCCCGCCCTTGACGAACCATCCCACCTCGAGTTCCGACCGGTTGGCGGCGCCCACAAGGGTCAACCGCTCTTCGGCCGCGCGCCGTTCCAGAAGGGTTCTGCGAAAGACGTGGCGGGCGGAAAATCCGCGGTCGACATGGGCGATCGTCGCCGCGAACAGTGCCCGGCGCGGCCATGGCCGCAAGGTTTCGCCCGCGCCCACCCGCAGCGTCGCCTTGAAGGCGCTTTCCCCGGTGAGCAGGGCATAGCTGCGCTGGATCAGCGGGTTGAGCGGCGCCCAAAGCGACAGAAGGCGTATGAACACCGGTTTGTAGATACCCTGCGCGCGCATCGCCGCGGTGATGTCGCGGCGCTCCAGCCGCAGGCCCAGCCCTTCTGCCACGTCGCGCGCATGCGCCCCGATCAAAGGGTCGCTGTCGCGGTCGTAGAGATAGGCGACATGGACCCGCGACGGCCCCAGCGCCCGCACCGCAAGGGCGGCCAGCACCGAGGAATCGAGACCCCCGCTCAGCCCCAGCAGCAGGCCCTCGCCGCCGGTCTGTGCCACCCGCGCGCGCAGCGCCTCGACCAGGCGGTCGATGGCCAGGTCGCAGTCGATGTCCAGTTCCTGTTCCATGGGCCGCGCCCCTGTCCCCGGTCGCCTTTTCACGAGCGTCCGCCGAAGCCTAGCAATTCGGCACGTTCACCGCGAGGCCACCCAGCGCGGTCTCCTTGTATTTCTCGCTCATGTCGCGGCCGGTCTGGCGCATCGCCTCGATGCAGTTGTCCAGCGGCATGAAATGTTCGCCCGTCCCCCGCAACGCCAGCGAGGCGGCCGAGACCGCCTTGATCGCGCCCAGCCCGTTGCGCTCGATGCAGGGCACCTGCACCAACCCCTTCACCGGGTCGCAGGTCATGCCCAAGTGGTGTTCCAGCGCGATCTCGGCGGCGTTTTCCACGTGGGCCGGGCTGCCGCCCAGCACCGCGGCCAGCCCGCCCGCCGCCATCGCCGCGGCCGAGCCGACCTCGGCCTGGCAGCCGCATTCCGCGCCCGAGATCGAGGCGTTGCGCTTGATGATCCCGCCGATCGCCGCGGCGGTCAGAAGAAAATCCCCCACCTTGGACGGCTGCGCGCCGGGCACGTGGTCCAGCCAGTAGCGGATCGTCGCCGGCACCACGCCCGCCGCGCCGTTCGTGGGCGCCGTCACCACCTGCCCGCCGGCGGCGTTCTCCTCGTTCACGGCCATGGCATAAACGCTCATCCAGTCGTTGATCGTGTGCGGCGGCGTCAGGTTCAGCCCGCGTTCGGCCTTCAGGCGTTCGTGTATGTCATGCGCCCGGCGGCGGATGTTCAGCCCGCCGGGCAGGGTGCCGCCGGTCGCCAGCCCCCGGTCGATGCAGGCCTCCATCGCCGCCCAGATCGCCGCGAGACCGTCGTCCAGCGCGCGCGGCCCGCGCAGCGTCAACTCGTTCGCGCGCTTCATCTGGGCGATGCTCTTGCCCGAGCGTGCCGCCATGTCCAGCATCTCGGCGGCGTTGTGGAACGGGTAGGGGACGGGGGCGCCGGCCTCTTCCTCGGTGCCGCCCGCCGCCAACTCGCCCGCCGTGCGCACGAAACCGCCGCCGATGGAATAATAGGTTTCGGTCAGGATCACGTCGCCCTGGGCGTCGGTGGCCGACAGAACCATGCCGTTGGCATGGCCGGGCAGGGGCGTTTCATAGTCGAACACCAGGTCGCCGCCGGGATCGAAGGCCAGCGGCCCCAGCCCCGGCGGGCGCACCCGCCGTTCGCGCCGGATCCGGGCCAGCGCGCTCTCCGCCGCCTCGGCGTCGTAGGTTTCCGCCGTGACCCCGTCCAGCCCCAGGATCACCGCGCGATCCGTGGCGTGCCCCACCCCCGTGAACGCGAGCGAGCCGTGCAGCGTGGCGCGCAGCCCGTGCGCGTGGAACGGCGAGGCGGCGAGCAGGCCCAGGAACCGCGCCGCGGCCACCATCGGTCCCATCGTGTGCGAAGACGACGGCCCGATGCCGATCTTGAAGATGTCGAAAACGGACAGGTACATGGTGGCCTCCCTTTGACCTAAGGTGGCACGTCCGCGCGCGCTTTCCATCCCGAAAGCGACCTGTCACGCGCCGCCCCCGCAGCCTGCGCATTTGCCCCTCGCGGCCTCGATCCATCTTGCCTATAAGGGCACGGACATGAAAACGGAGACCTGCCCATGACCGGAGAGTTGTCCCCCATCGACAAGGCCAAGTTCGCCGCCGCCAAGCGCGCGACCGCGTTCGTCGAAAGCGGCATGAAGGTGGGGCTGGGCACCGGGTCGACCGCCGCCTGGATGGTGCGTTGCCTGGGCGAGCGGGTGCGCGACGAAGGCCTTCGGATCAAGGGCGTGCCGACCTCGACCCGCACCGCCGACCTGGCCCGCGAGGTGGGGATCGACGTGATCTCGCTGGACGAGGCGCGCTGGCTGGACCTGACCATCGACGGCGCAGACGAGTTCGACGCCGACCTGAACCTGATCAAGGGCGGCGGCGGCGCGCATCTGCAGGAAAAGATCGTCGCCACCGCCTCCGACCGGATGATCGTGATCGCCGACCCCGCCAAGGAGGTCGCGCATCTGGGCGCCTTCCCGCTGCCGGTCGAGGTCATCCCCTTCGGCTGGAAGGCCACCCGCACCCTGGTCGAAGAGGCGCTTGAAGGGCTGGACGTGCTGGGCCGCGAAACCGCGCTTCGGATGAACGGCGAGGCGCCCTTCGTCACCGACGAGGGCAACCATATCCTGGACCTGCACCTGAAACGCATCGGCAACCCGCGCCAGTTGTCGCTGGTGCTCAACCAGATCCCCGGCCTGGTCGAGAACGGGCTGTTCATCGACATCTGCGACGTCGTCGTGATCGGCCATGGCGACGGGCGGGTGGAAATCCGCGACATCACCGCGGGCACGGTCGACGAAGACCGCATCGACTTCGCCGACAGCGACAACCTGTTCTCCGATATCTGAGTGAACGCGATGGCCTTCGACTACGATCTTTTCGTCATCGGCGGCGGCTCGGGCGGCGTGCGCGCCGCAAGGCTGGCCGCGTCCGAGGCCGGCGCCCGCGTGGGCCTGGCCGAGGAATACCGCATGGGCGGCACCTGCGTGATCCGCGGCTGCGTGCCGAAAAAGCTGATGGTCTTCGCCTCGGGCTTCGCCCACGCGATGCAGGATGCGCGCGCCTATGGCTGGGACGTGACGGCGGGCGGGTTCGACTGGACGGCCTTCCGGGGCAAGCTGGACGCCGAACTGACCCGGCTGGAAGGCATCTACCGGACCAACCTCGAAAAGGCCGGGGTCGAGATCTTCGACACCCGCGCCACCGTGGCCGACGCCCATACCGTGCGGCTGGCCGACGGCACCGAAAAGACCGCGCGCCATATCCTGGTGGCGGTGGGCGGGCGCCCCTTCGTGCCCGATTTCCCGGGCTCCGAACATGTCATCACCTCGAACGAGGTGTTCAAGTTCGACGCGCTGCCGAAGAAGATCCTGATCGTCGGCGGCGGTTACATCGCCTGCGAATTCGCCTGCATCCTCAACGGGCTGGGGGTCGAGGTCACGCAATATTACCGCGGCGCGCAGATCCTGCGCGGCTTCGACGAGGAGGCGCGCGGCCATATCGCGGGCGCAATGCAGGGTCAGGGCATCGACCTGCGGCTGGGCTGCAACGTGCAGCGGATCGACCGGGTGGACGAGGGGCTGTGGGTGAAATCGACCGACGGCCATGACGCGGTCTATGATCAGGTGCTGTATGCCACGGGCCGGGTGCCCAATACCGACGGGCTGGGGCTGGAACACGCGGGCGTGCGCCTGCAGGACAACGGCGCGGTCGAGGTCGACGCCCATTCCCAGACCTCGGTGCCCTCGATCTACGCGGTGGGCGACGTGACCGACCGGATCAACCTGACCCCCGTGGCGATCCGCGAGGGCGCGGCCTTCGTGGAAACCGTGTTCAAGGGCAACCCGACGCGCGCCGATCACGCGCTGGTGCCCGGCGCGGTGTTCACCCGGCCCGAATTCGGCACCGTCGGCCTGACCGAGGAAGAGGCCGCCGCCCGCGGTCCCGCCGAGATCTATGCCACCGCCTTCCGGCCCATGCAGTCGGGCTTTGCCGGGCGGTCCGACCGGGTGCTGATGAAGCTGATCGTCTGCGCCGAGACGCGCAAGGTTCTGGGCTGCCATATCGTGGCCGACCATGCCGGCGAGATGATCCAGTTGGCCGGCATCGCGATCAAGATGGGCGCCACGAAAGAGGATTTCGACCGCACGGTCGCGGTGCATCCCACCATGGCCGAGGAACTGGTCACCCTGAAGGCACCGGTGCGGACCATCGGATGACGGGTTGAATTCGATCCCCGCGCAACCAGTTAGGACAGACGAGTTCTGCGAACCGAGCGAGAAGAGAAACAGAAGAGGTAAGACCTGGATGGCTGGAAATAGTGGCGGTCCCTGGGGGGGCGGAGGCTCGGGCCAGGGCGGCGGCGGAAACCGCGGCTCCGGCGGGGGCGGCGGCGGCGGCCGCGGCCCGGGCGGCGAGCCGCCCCAGATCCCCGAAATCGACGAGCTGATGCGCCGCGGGCAGGAACAGCTGCGCGTGCTGATGGGCGGCAAGGGCGGCTCCGGCGGCGGCGGCGGGCCCAAGCTGACCAAGGGCGGCATCGTGCTCGGTGTGCTTGCCGCGGGTGTGGTCTGGGCGCTGTCCTCCTTCTACACCGTCAAGCCCGAGGAACAGTCGGTGGAACTGTTCCTGGGCAGCTATCTCGAAACCGGCCAGCCGGGCCTGAACTTCGCACCCTGGCCGCTGGTCACCGCCGAGGTGATCCCGGTCACCCGCGAACAGACCGAGGATATCGGCGTGGGGCGCGTGGGCGGCGATGCCGGCCTGATGCTGACCGGCGACGAGAACATCGTCGATATCGACTTCCAGGTCGTGTGGAACATCAACGACCCGGCCAAGTTCCTGTTCAACCTGCGCGACCCGCGTCAGACCATCCGCGCGGTGTCGGAATCGGCCATGCGCGAGATCATCGCCCAATCCGAACTGGCACCGATCCTCAACCGCGACCGCGGCGTGATCGCCGCGCGGCTGCAGGACCTGATCCAGTCGACGCTCGACAGCTATGATTCCGGCATAAACGTGGTCCGCGTGAACTTCGACAAGGCCGACCCGCCGCAAGAGGTGATCGATGCCTTCCGCGAGGTGCAGGCCGCCGAACAGGAACGCGACCGGCTTGAGAAACAGGCCGATGCCTATGCCAACCGCGTCGTCGCCGGCGCCCGAGGCGAGGCCGCCCAGCTTCTGGAAGAGGCCGAGGGCTACCGCGCCCGCGTCGTCAACGAGGCCCAGGGTGAGGCCAGCCGCTTCACCGCGGTTCTCGACGAATACCGCAAGGCGCCCGAGGTCACGCGCAAGCGCCTCTACCTGGAAACGATGGAACAGGTGCTGGGCGACGTCGACAAGATCATCCTCGACGAGGGGGCCAGCGGGGCAGGCGGCGTCGTGCCTTACCTGCCGCTGAACGAGCTGCGCCGCCAGGACACGCAGACCGGGGGGAACTGAGCCATGAAGAAGACCGCATTTCTGATTCCGATCCTCGTCGTGGCGCTGCTTCTGGTGCTGTCCTCGGTGTTCATCGTGGACGAGCGCGAAAAGGGGCTGGTGCTGCAATTCGGCCAGGTCAAGGCCGTCAAGGAGGACCCCGGCCTCGCCTTCAAGATCCCGCTGATCCAGGAGGTCGTGCGCTATGACGACCGCATCCTCAGCCGGGACATCGACCCGCTCGAGGTGACGCCGCTGGATGACCGGCGCCTGGTGGTCGACGCCTTCGCACGCTACCGCATCGCCGACGTTGTCCGCTTCCGCCAGGCCGTCGGCGTGGGCGGCATCGCCGCCGCGGAAACGCGCCTCGACAGCGTGTTGCGCGCCGCAACGCGCGAGGAGCTGGGTTCGGTCGCCTCGAACGACATCCTGTCGACCGACCGTGCCGCGCTGATGCTGCGCATCCGCAACTCCGCTTCGGACGAGGCGCGCAACCTCGGGCTTGAAATCGTCGACGTGCGCCTGAAACGCACCGACCTGCCCGAGCAGAACCTCGACGCCACCTTCGCCCGGATGCGCGCCGAGCGCGAGCGCGAGGCCGCCGACGAGATCGCCCGCGGCGAAGAGGCCGCCCAGAGGGTCCGCGCCCAGGCCGACCGCACCGTGGTCGAACTGGTGTCGGAATCGCGCCGCGAGGCCGAGATCATCCGCGGTCAGGCCGATGCCGAGCGCAACAACATCTTCGCCCAGGCCTATGGCGCCGACGAGGAGTTCTTCGAGTTCTACCGCTCGCTGACCGCCTATACCAAGGCGCTGCAGGGCGGGAACTCCTCGATGGTACTCTCGCCCGACAGCGAGTTCTTCGAGTATCTCAAGCAGGCCGAACGGCCGGTGCCGGCGGCCGGGGGCCAGCCCGCGCAATGAGCTTCGTGATCCTGGCCATAGGCCTGGTTCTGGTGGTGGAGGGGCTGGTGTTCGCACTGGCCCCTTCGCGTCTGGACGAGGTCGTCGAACTGATCCGGCAGATCCCGCCCGAGACGCGCCGTCTGATCGGGCTGGCCGCGGTGGCGCTGGGCACTGCCCTCGTTTGGCTTGCCCAAAGCCTTGCGGGGTGAAACACTGATCCCAGCCGGGTTCACGGCCTGTTGACGGGCCGCGACGGGCGTTGAGTTGCACCGAAGGATGCCGGGTTTCATATCTCGAGGGCAGCCGGGACCCGTGCCGTCGATCGGCACCCGGGTCCGCCAAGGACGAATGCAGGAGGAATCACTCGTGACATCGCAGGCCATTTCCCTTTCAGCCCGGCCCGACCCGGCGCGCCTGCGCCCGGTCTGGGGGCTGGCGCTGGCGGTCATCTTGTTGCTGGCACAGGCAAGCCTGGCGCTGGCACGCTCGGCGCCCGAAAGTTTCGCCGACCTCGCCGACCAGGTCAGCCCGGCGGTGGTCAACATCACGACATCGACCACGATCGCGGGCCACTCGGGCGCGACCCCGATGGTCCCCGAGGGTTCGCCCTTCGAGGATTTCTTCCGTGACTTCATGAACCCCAACGGCCCGAACGGCCAGCGCCCGCCGCGCCGCAGCCAGGCGCTGGGCTCGGGCTTCGTGATCTCGCCCGACGGCTTCATCGTCACCAACAACCACGTGATCGAAAAGGCCGACGAGATCGAGATCGAGTTCTTCTCGGGCGAGGTGCTGGATGCGACCGTGGTCGGTACCGACCCGAATACCGACATCGCCCTTCTCAAGGTCGAAAGCGACGACCCGCTGGCCTATGTGCCCTTCGGCGATTCGGACAAGATGCGCGTCGGCGACTGGGTGATGGCCATGGGCAACCCGCTGGGCCAGGGCTTTTCCGTCTCGGCGGGCATCGTCTCGGCCCGCGGCCGGGCGCTGTCGGGCACCTATGACGACTACATCCAGACAGACGCCGCGATCAACCGCGGCAACTCGGGCGGGCCGCTGTTCAACATGGAGGGCGAGGTGGTCGGCGTGAACACCGCGATCCTGTCGCCCAATGGCGGCTCGATCGGCATCGGCTTCGCGATGTCGTCCTCCGTGGTGACCAACGTCGTCGCCCAGCTTCAGGAATACGGCGAAACCCGCCGCGGCTGGCTGGGCGTGCGCATCCAGGACGTCACCGACGAAATGGCCGAGGCGCTGGGCCTCGACCAGGCGCGCGGCGCCATGGTCAGCGACGTGCCCGAGGGTCCGGCGCGCGACGCGGGCATGGAAACCGGCGACGTGATCCTGTCCTTCGACGGGGTCGACGTGGACGACACCCGCGGCCTGGTGCGCCAGGTCGGCAACACCCAGGTCGGCAAGACCGTTCCGGTCACCGTCTACCGCGGCGGCGCGACCCGCACGCTCGACGTGACGCTGGGCCGCCGCGAAACCGCCGAAGAGGCCGTGCCCGCCGCGGCCAGCCCCGGCGCGCCCCAGGCCCCCGCCGAGACCGAGATGCTGGGCATGACCCTCTCGCCGCTCAACGACGAGCTGCGCAGCCAGCTCGAACTCGGCAAGAACGCCGAGGGGCTGGTGGTCAAGGACATCGACGAGATGGGCGAGGCCTATGAAAAGGGCTTGCGCGCCGGCGATGTCATCACCGAGGCCGGCCAGCGCAAGGTGACCTCGGTCAAGGACCTCGAGGACCGGATCGACGAGGCCCGCGAGGCCGGGCGCAAGTCGCTCCTGTTGCTGGTCCGCCGCCAGGGCGACCCGCGCTTCGTGGCGCTGTCCGTGGCCGAGGACTGACCGCCCGACCGGGCCGGAACGAAAACGGGGCGCCCCGCGGGGCGCCCCTTTTTTTGCCGCGATGGGATGGGCGTCAGTACAGCCCCGCCACCTTGCCGCGCAGCGCGATCAGTGCCAGCACCGTGTCGATGGTGGGCGTGGGCGTTTCGGTCACCCGGCCCAGCTCCTGCACCGACCCCACCAGCGCGTCGATCTCCATCGGCCGCCCCTGGTCCAGGTCCTGCAGCATCGAGGTCCGGTGCGCCCCCACCGCCGCGCCGCCGTCGATCCGCCGGTCCACGTCGATGGGGAATTTTACGCCCAGCTTCTCGGCGATCTCCTGCGCCTCCAGCATCATGTTGCGCGCCACGTCGCGCGTGCCGGGGTCGGTGCACAGCACGTCCAGCGTCGCATGGGTCAGCGCCGAGATCGGGTTGAACGACAGGTTCCCCCACAGCTTGACCCAGATCTCGTCGCGCAGCTTGGGCCGCACCGGCGCCTTGAGCCCCGCCGCCGACAGCGCCTTGGACAAGGCCATCGCGCGGTCCGATTTCGACCCGTCCGGCTCGCCCAGCGAGAACCGGTTGCCCTCGATATGCTTGACCACGCCCGGCTCGATCACCTCGGCCGCGGGGTAGACCACGCAGCCCAGCACCCGGTCGGGCCCGAACCCGTTCCACTGCGCATCGCCCGGATCGACCGAGGCCAGCCGCGTGCCCTCCAGCGGCCCGCCGATCTTGTGGAAATACCACCACGGCACCCCGTTCACGCCCGACACGATGGTGGTGTTCTCGCCGATCAGCGGCTGCATCTTGTCCACCACGGGCGGCACCGAATGCGCCTTGAGCGTGACGATCACGTAATCCTGCGGCCCCAGGTCCGCGGCATTGTCCGACGCGGTGACCGGCACGGTCACATCCGTCCCGCTCTCCTCCTCGATCAGGCGCAGGCCGTTCTCCTTCATCGCCGCCAGATGCGGCCCGCGCGCCACCAGGCTCACCTCGGCCCCCGCCTGCGCCAGTTTCGCGCCCATGTAGCCGCCGATGGCACCCGCCCCGAACACACAGATCTTCATCGCAAAATCCCTCCGTCCCGCGACTGGCGCCTGCGCCTGCCGCCTTGGTTTTCTTCTTGGGAAAATACCCCCGCCGAAGGCAGCCCGGCCGCAGGCCGGGCCCCTCGTCAGGGCGTCAGGCCGCGCCTTCGACCAGGCCCAGCTTCTCGGCCAGGCCGATGCGCTGCATCTTGCCGGTGGCCCCCTTCGGGATCTCGTCCAGGATCACCACCTTGCGCGGCACCTTGAAATCGGCCACGCGCTCGGCGGCGAAATCGCGGATCTCGCGCTCGGTCGCTTGCGCGCCGTCGCGCAGCACCACCGCCGCGGCCACTTCCTCGCCCAGCTTGGGGTGGGGCAGGGCGAAGGTC
>JBNGDM010000115.1:0-9771 GCA_049975105.1 Rhodovulum sp.
GCCCAATGAAGGGCACGCCGGAAATCGTCAGCGCGGCGCTGGCGGCGATCATCGCCACGATATCGGGATCGTTGACCAGGTCGTGGGACAGCACGGTGCACATCACGAGCACTTCATGCTTGAAGCCCGGGACGAACAGCGGACGGATCGGCCGGTCTATCAGGCGGGCGGTCAGCGTTTCCTTTTCGGTCGGGCGCGCCTCGCGCTTGAAGAAGCCGCCGGGCACCTTGCCGGCCGCATAGTATTTTTCCTGGTAGTGGACCGTCAGCGGAAAGAAGTCCTGGCCGGGCTTGGGCTCCTTCGCGAAGGTCACGTTGGCCATCACGGAGGTCTCGCCCAGCGTGGCGATGACCGAGCCGTCGGCCTGACGGGCGACCTTGCCCGTTTCGAGAGTGAGGGTTTCTTCCCCCCACTGCATGCTTTTCGTCGTTACGTTGAACATACGTCTATCCTGTAAGGGAGCACTCCCGCCCCTGCGGGTCTCCCGTTGAATTGGCGGCCCCATTGCCGCCGACCCCTTCCATCCATTCCCGAGCGCCGGGGTCCGGGCGCAACGTCTCAGATGGACGCCACATAAGGAAAAACAGGCCGTTTGGAAAGGAGTAAGTCGTTAACGGCCCGGAACGGCAGGGCGCATCGGATCAGCCCTACGATTTCCGCAATCCGGGTATGCGGGCAAATAACTGGGGTCATGGTTAGCCATTCGTTACATCTTTTGGTGTAGCTGCAGTGCAGCATTGGATGCTTTCCAGAAACCCGAGGAGATATCCCGATGGAAACCAGAACGTTCGGAACGATCCGGCTCGAGGATGGGCAAGCGACGCTGCCTGTGGGGCCGGGGCTGTTGCGGCCGGCGGGTCTCGACATGCTGGCGACGGTGGGCGACCGCGAGGCGATGGCGGCCGCGGCGGCCTTTCTCGATGCGCTGCCCAAACATCTCGACACGGTGCGGCGCGCGTTGATGGACCGGCTCGACGCCGAGCCCGAACTTTACGGCAAGCTGTTCCCGCACATGGCGGGTGCCTCGGCGGTCACCGCCGATGCGCTTTGGGCCTCGCTGGCGCTTCAGGCGGTCTGGACGGACGAGGACGCGACCGTGACGCTCGACTTCGGGATCGACGACGCCGAGGCGGGGGCGCCTGTCCTGTCGGCCGCCTTCGCGCTGGACGGTACGTTCAAGTCGTTGAAGGTTGCGGCCTGAGACCTTGGCGCAAAGCAAAACCGCGCCCGGTGGGGCGCGGTTTCCAATCTGTCCCGGTGCGGGCGGCGCTTAGCGGCGGATGCCGAGGCGCTTGATAAGGTCCTGATAGCGGGCCTCGTCCTTGCCCTTGAGATAGTCCAGCAGCTTGCGGCGCTGGGCGACGAGTTTCAGCAGCCCACGGCGGGAATGGTTGTCCTTCTTGTGGGTCTTGAAATGCTCGGTCAGGGTCGAGATGCGGCTGGTCAGGATCGCGACCTGAACCTCGGGCGAGCCGGTGTCGCCGTCCTTGGCGCCGTATTCCTTGATCAGCTTGGTCTTTTCTTCGGCGGTAATCGACATCGGGGTCTCCTTTTGCAAAGGGTTGATGGCACAAGCCGGGATGTCGTCCAGCAGGGCCCGTGGAGAAAAACCGTCCCGCGGGCGGAACGGATGGGCGCGTATAGGGGATTCGCCCGTCGCTTGTAAAGGCGAATGGCTCAGCGCGGCGGGTTTTCCTGGATCTCTCGAGCGATCTCCTTGGCCCAGTCGCCGATCACCGGAATGAAGTCGATCTGGCTGAGCGAGAAGGCGATGATCGAGACAAGGGCGCTTGCGCCCACCACGGTTCCAAGCCCCATCGCGAGGCCCCGCAGGAACTGGATGCTCACCAACCGCCAGACCGACCCGTTGATTTCGAAGAAGCGCTGCCGGTTCAGCTGTTTGACTTCGCGGCGCAGCGCTGCGATCTCGCGGGCGAGGTCTGTGTCGTGATCGGCGAGGCTGTCGTCGGCTGGGGAGGGGTCCGGCATCGGGGCTTTCGGCGTCTGGGGCGGTTTCTCGCAGCCTAGACAAGCGCATGCAGCACGCCAAGCCCGTCCTTGGCTGTTCAGGCCCCCGCGGCCAGCGCCATCGGGAATTGTGCCGCGGGCACTAGGTTGACCATGTCGAGGTCCAGACCTGCCCCGCCGCTGACCACGGCCAGCGGCATTCCGTCGAGCAGCAGCGTCGCGTCGTCCTCGCCGGTGTCGGACGGGCCGACCGACAGCACCGGGTCGGGATGGGCCTCGGCGTCGTAGACCACGAACAGCGCGTCCTCGGTTTCGTCGTATTCGTCGATCAGGGTCGGCGCGCCATCGGTCATCGCCAGCCAGTCGTCGAGCGTAGCGCCGACCGGTTCCGCGGTTTCGCCCAGGGTGCCGTCGGCCAATGCGTCGAGGGCGGCTTCGTCCTCATAGTAACTTTGCATCTCGTCGCCGAATTCCGAGAAGTCGTCGGTGGGCACGGCCCCGTCGAGAAGCTGTTCCAGCCCGAAGCCGAAGGCGCGCACCTCCTCGGGGACCGGTTCGACGTCATCCTCGGGCGAGTCGTCGTCGTTCGAACCGGTCAAGCGGTCCATCGCATCGCCGAAGTCCACGCTGGAGCCGACCATCATGAGGCCCAGAAGACTTGCAAAAGTAATCATCGTCCGATCCTTCGCAATTTCTCACTCACCGTCCGACGGACGACGCCACCCGAGTGCGAGAATAGTCTTGGTAAAACGGCGGGAATAAGGCGGTGCGGTTAACTGGTAAACGGATCGGGGTCGATTCCGGGCCAGCGGTGGCCTGACGAAAGGCGGCGGACGGCAAAGGATGGCGCAACGCATTGATAAAGGGAAACGTTTCCGCGCTCAACTTTCGCGTTTCATGGTTAACGCGGTATCCGGGGCCCCGATGGACTCAGTCAGCCGCGGTGAAGAAGGGCACGAAGCTGTCGAGCACTGCCTCTGGCGCCTCTTCCATGGCGAAATGGCCTGACCGGCACGACCTGTCGCGCGGGTCTTCGGCCCAGTGCCGCCATAATTCGGCTGGTCGCCCGGTCTGCGCCGGGAACCCGGTTTCGGCCCAGAGAAACATCAACGGTGCGGCAATCCGCGCGCCGGCGGCGCGGTCGGCCTCGTCGATCCGCCGGTCGGTCGTCGCCCCGGCCCGGTAATCGGCGCACATCGCGGCGATGCGCGCCGGTTCGGCGGCCTGCCGGCGATAGGCGGCAAGCGCCGCGGGGGGGAAGACCTCGAGCGATTTCGACAGTGTCCAACTGGCCAGCGTATCATCGATGTACCCCACCGGGTCCGCCCCGATCATCCGCTCGGGCCAGGGGGTGGGCTGGGCGAGGAAGGTCCAGTGATAGGCCTTGAGCGCAAGGTCGGCGTTCCAGGCCGCCCAGAAATCGCCCGTCGGCACGATCTCGACGATGCCCAGCCTGTCGACGCGCGCCGGATGGTCGAGCGCCAGCCGATAGGCTACGCGTGCGCCGCGGTCGTGGCCCAGCACATGCGCGCGTTGCAGCCCCAGCGCATCCATCAGCCCGACAATGTCGCGGGCCATCTCGCGCTTGGAATAGACGGTGTGATCCGCGTCGTCGGGCGGCGCGTCGCTGTCGCCGTAGCCGCGCAAATCGGGAACGATGACGTGGAAATGACGGGCCAAGGTGGGGGCCACGTTCAGCCAGCACATGTGGTTCTGCGGATAGCCGTGCAAAAGGATCAGCGGCGCGCCGCGTCCCGCCTGGTGGACCGACAGCGCGAGGCCGTTCGTGGCGACTCTTTCCCGGGTGAACTCCGGCAGCCCCGATGTCATGGCGGTCCTCCCGGATGCAGTCTAGGCGCGCGGCCCGGTCAGGTCCAGCGTTCGGGCTGTTGTGCGTAACCGATGTAAAGCGGGTGTTTCGGGTGTCCGTCCTTGGTCAGGCCAAGGTTGAACAGCGGCAAGCCGGTCGCACGCAACAGCGCCTCGACCGCCGGGCCGCGGTTCAGATGCGCGCCATGGGTGCCCCAGGCACAGACGATCTGGTCGGCCCAGGGGGCGCTGTCGCGGATCGCGTCGTCATTGGCCGGCCCCACCGGGTCGGGTGCGGCGCGCATCACTCTTGGGTCGGTGGCGCGGAAGGCGAAGATGTTCGTCACCCGGAACGCCCCGAAGCCCAGCGCGCGCGCCCGCCTTTCGCAGCGTTCGACGGTGGGGTCGTTCTGCACCTCGGTCGCGGTGGAGGGGTTGAGCATCACGAAAAGCGCGCGCCGCCCGGCGGTTTCCCAGGTGCGGGTCAAGACATAGCGATAGGCCTCGCAGTCGGAATAGATGGCCTCGGAGGCGGCATCGCCTTTCTGGTGGGTGCGGGTGATCATCGATCCTCGCGCACCGGAACCCGGCCATCGGGGGTCAGTTGCCAGACCGCGCGGCCCTCGATCACCACGGCCGAGACCGGCCCGCCATAGCCCGCGCCCGTGTCGAGGTTTACGCGGTTGCCGCAATGGACGACCCGCTCGCCCGGTGTGTGGCCGTGGACGATCAGCGCGCCATGGTCGCGCCGGTCCAGCAGGAAGTCATCGCGGATCCAGATCAGGTCATGTTCGGATTGATCATCGAGCGGAATGCCCGGCCGGATTCCCGCATGACAGAAGAACACCTCGCCGCGCCGGTAACAGGGGCGCAGCGTTTCCAACAAGGCCCGGTGGCTGGCGGGCACCGCCTGACGGGTTTCCTGCCGGATGCGGCCGATCGCGTTCGGCGGTGCAGCCGATACCCCGTAGGACGCCAGCGTCTGACGACCCCCGACATTGCCCGAAAGCCAGAAGGCCGCATCGGCGTCGCTTGCCGTGGGGTCGAGAAACTGGCGCATCATGTCGTCGTGGTTCCCCTTGAGCAGCACCCAGGGCGCCTCCTCGACCAGCCCCTTGGCGAGGACGTCCAGCACCGCCTTGCTGTCCGGGCCGCGGTCGACATAGTCGCCCAGGTGCACCACGGGGGCCTCGTCGTCGCCGGTCCGCGCCCTGTCCGCGGCGATCAATTCATGCGCGCCGACCAGCTTGGCGTGCTGGCCGTGGATGTCGCCGATGGCATAGCTGCGCAACATTGGGGGTCCGGTGTCGTAACGAAAAAAGGCCTCCCCCATATCTCGGGGAAGGCCCGTGCGTTGTCAAAGGGCGGGGGTCAGGCCGCGTCGAATTCCAGCGGGCGAACGCTTTGGAACAGGCCGGTTTTCTTCAGCTCGTCGACCACGAGTTGCGGGATCGGCTGGTCGAGGTAAAGCAGCGCGATGGCGCTTTCGCCGACTCCGGTCCGGCCCAGGGTAAAGTTCGCGATGTTCACCCCATGCGCGCCCATCGTGGCCCCCAGCGCGCCGATGATGCCGGGGACGTCCTTGTTGGTGGTGTAGAGCATGTGCTCGCCGATCTCGGCGTCGATATTGATGCCCTTGATCTGGATGAAGCGCGGCTTACCGTCCGAGAACACGGTGCCCGCGATCGAGCGTTCCCGCTTGTCGGTGACGACAGTAAGCTTGATATAGCCGTCGAAGGTGCCCGACTTGCCCTGGGTAGTGGTCGATTGGGCGATGCCGCGTTCCTTGGCCACGACCGGGGCCGAGACCATGTTGATCTCGGGGTTTGCCGGCTTCAGCACGCCCGCGATGGCCGAGGCGTTCAGGGCGGCGGTGTTCATGTCGGCGGCGACCCCGTCATAAAGGATGTTGATCGCCTTGATCGGCTCGTCGGTCATCTGTCCGACAAAGGCGCCCAGATGGCCCGCCAGCGCGATCCAGGGGCCCATGACCTTGGCCTCTTCTGCGGTGATGGACGGCATGTTGATCGCGTTGGTCACCGCGCCGGTCAGAAGGTAATCCGACATCTGCTCGGCCACCTGAAGGGCGACGTTTTCCTGCGCCTCGGTGGTGGAGGCGCCCAGGTGCGGCGTGACCACGACGTTGGGCAGGTTGAACAGCGGGTTTTCCTTGGCCGGTTCCTCGGCGAACACGTCGAAGGCAGCGCCCGCGACATGGCCCGATTTCAGCAATTCGGCCAGCGCCGCCTCGTCGACCAGCCCGCCGCGGGCGCAGTTGACGATGCGCACGCCCTTCTTGGTCTTGGCCAGGTTCTCGGCCGAAAGGATGTTCGCCGTCTTCTCGGTCATCGGGACGTGCAGCGTGACGAAATCGGCACGCGGCAGCAACTCGTCCAGTTCCACCTTCTGCACGCCAAGCTTGTCGGCGCGCTCCTCGGAGAGGAACGGGTCATAGGCCAGCACCTTCATCCGCAGGCCCAGCGCCCGGTCGGCCACGATAGAGCCGATATTGCCGCAGCCGATCAGGCCCAGCGTCTTGCCGGTGACCTCGACCCCCATGAAGCGGGATTTTTCCCACTTGCCGGCATGGGTGGAGGTGTTGGCCTCGGGGATCTGGCGGGCGACCGCCATCATCATGGAAATCGCATGTTCGGCGGTGGTGATCGAGTTGCCGAAGGGCGTGTTCATCACGATGATGCCCTTCTTGGAGGCGGCGTTGATGTCGACATTGTCGACGCCGATCCCGGCACGGCCCACGACCTTCAGGTTGGTCGCGGCCTCGATGATCTTTTCGGTCACCTTCGTGGCGGACCGGATGGCCAGGCCGTCATACTGGCCGATCACCTCCAGCAGCTTGTCCTTGTCCTTGCCAAGGTCGGGCTGGAAATCCACCTCGATGCCGCGGTCGCGGAAGATTTGCACGGCGGTTTCGGAAAGCTTGTCGGAAACGAGAACTTTGGGGGCCATCGAGGGCACTCCTTCAAAGATGGATAGGGAAGGCGAGGGCGCATAGGACGCGCCCCCTTTGAAACCGGGATAGGATCAGGCCGCTTCGGTCTGCGCTGCGATCTCGGCCTCGAAGGCCCATTCCAGCCAGGGCAGCATCGCCTCGATATCCGAGGTCTCGACCGTTGCCCCGCACCAGATGCGCAGGCCCGCGGGCGCGTCGCGATAGGCGCCGACGTCGAGGGCGACGCCCTCGGCCTCCAACCGCTTGGCGACCGCCTTGGCAAAACCCGCGCCGTCTGCGATGCGCGCATCGGTGAATTTCAGGCAGACCGAGGTATTCGAGCGCGTGGCCGGGTCGACGGCGAGGTTCTCGATCCAGTCATGGGTGTCCACGAACCTGGCGATGGCATCGGCATTCGCATTTGCACGTGCCATGAGCGCCGGCAGCCCGCCGATCGATTTCGCCCAGTCCAGCGCGACGAGGTAATCCTCGACCGCCAGCATCGAGGGCGTGTTGATCGTCTCGCCCACGAAGATGCCCTCGATCAGCTTGCCGCCCTTGGTCAGGCGGAAAATCTTGGGCAGCGGCCATTTCGGCGTATAGCTTTCCAGCCGTTCCACCGCGCGGGGCGACAGGATCAGCATCCCGTGCGCGGCCTCGCCGCCCATCACCTTCTGCCAGCTGAAGGTGGTCACATCCAGCTTGTCCCACGGCAGGTCCTGCGCGAAGGCCGCGCTGGTCGCGTCGCAGATCGTCAGCCCGGCGCGGTCGGCCGGGATCGCGTCGCCATTCGGCACACGCACGCCGCTGGTGGTGCCGTTCCAGGTGAACACCACGTCCTTGTCGAAATCGACCTGCGCGAAATCGACGATCTCGCCATAGGGCGCCTCGCGCACGGTTGCGTCCAGCTTCAGCTGCTTGACCACATCCGTCACCCAGCCCGCGCCGAAGCTTTCCCAGGCCAGCATTTCCACGCCGCGCTCGCCCAGCATCGTCCACATCGCCATTTCCACGGCGCCGGTATCCGAGGCGGGCACGATGCCGATGCGGTAATCGGCCGGCACGCCGAGGATCTCGCGCGTGGTCTCGATCGCGGCCTTCAGCTTGGCCTTGCCCACGGCGGCGCGGTGCGACCGGCCCAGCGGCGCATCATTCAGCTTGTCGAGGGAGAAGGTGGGAATCTTGGCACAGGGGCCAGAGGAAAAACGCGGATTGGCCGGCCGCGCGGCCGGAGTCTCGGTGACCATTGGTGGTATCCTTCCAGATATTCGCCCCTCGTTGGGGAGGGGTGTCCCACCGTCGCGCTTACGCCTGTTCCCTGCCCGGCGCAAGATGCCAAACTGCGTCCTCGCGTCGCTTCGGGCGCAATTTGCGACATCGCCGTTGCCGATCGGAAACCTCACCCCGCCACGGCGGTGACCCCCTTGTCGCGCCCGGTCATCGTCCGCCAATTCAGCGCGACGACAAGAGCCGCCAGCGCGACGAAGAACAAGGTGTCAAAGGGTTGTCCGTCGGGCCAGAGCGGGCTGTTCAACTGGGCGTGGAACAGGATCGGGATCAGCAGGCTGCCGCGGCCTGCGTTGAACATCCCGCTCAGGATGACGCTGGCGGCAGTGGAGCCGGCCAGAAACGGCAGGAACCCCCAGGCACTTTGCGGGGTGCCGGACAGGAAAAAGGCGGGCAGGTGCCACATGCTCCAGATCAATCCGACGACAAGCCCCGCCCAAAGCGGTGCCATGCGCCGCTGCAATAGTGGCTGCAGGACGCCCCGCCAGCCGAACTCCTCGATGGGGCCGGTCAGGGTGCGGATCACGACCAGGCTCAGCAAGGCCCCTGTGCCCAGTTCGAACGGTTCGGCCAGCGGCGCGCCCTTGACCCATGCGCCGCCGTAGAACGCCGCGGGCAGCCCGACCAGCAACACGAAATACCAGCCCCAGTGACAGCGCCACAGAAATAGCCGTGACAGGAACCGGCGCAGGCCGCGCGCCCCGCCCCGCCGCAGCACCAGAAAAACGGCGGCGATGGCGGGCGCATAGACAGCGAGCAGGAACAGCGGATGTGTGCCGGAAAGTGGTCCGAACAAGGCTGTCATCGTCGGTTCGGCCGCAAGCCATAACGCCAGGATGCCCCAGGATAGGCCGAATGTGATGCCCAGGAACGGCCAGGCGGCGGCGCTCTCCAGGTCCGTGAACGAAGCGGGGTCGGGACGCGGTCCCATGTGGTTCCTCCGGTTGGCGCGTCTCGGTCGCAGCCTTTCCGGGGCGCGAGCGCCTGTCCTTGATCCTGGGCAAGGCGGGGGCACTGGTCCTTGCGGCCGGGTCGTGTTTAAAGACCCGCGGTTTCAGTTCCCGCCGGAGTCCGCCCATGCATGTCGTCACGCTGATCGCGCCACCCGGCGGGCTTCGGCCCGCCCTTGTAGATGCGCTGCGCAATGCCTGGGGTGGCGGCACGGTCACCTGGCTTGCCCCGGATCTCGCGGCCGAGTTCCCGGTTGACGCGGTGCCGGGGAATTTCTGGTCGGTCTGGGCCGATTTGCAGGGTGAAAGCGTCGATCTCGCGCTCCAGCCCGCCCAGGGGCGGCGCAAGCGGCTGCTGATCGCCGACATGGATTCGACGATGATCGGCCAGGAATGCATCGATGAACTGGCCGCCGAGGCCGGGATCGGCCCCCGCGTGGCCGAGATCACGGCGCGCGCGATGAACGGCGAGCTGGATTTCGAAGGGGCGCTGCGCGAACGGGTGGCGCTCTTGGCCGGGCTCGATGCGGGCGTGATCGACAGGGTGCTTTCGACCCGGATTACCTATACTCCGGGCGGCCGGGAATTGATCGCGACCATGAAGGCCCATGGCGGTCATTGCGTCCTTGTCTCGGGCGGGTTCACCAATTTCGCGGCCCGTGTGGCCGCAGACCTGGGGTTCGATGATCACCAGGCCAATACCCTGCTGGTCAAGGACGGGCAGTTGACCGGAGAGGTGGCCGAACCCATCCTAGGGCGCGAGGCCAAGGTCGCGGCCCTCAAGGCGGTGTCGGCGCGGCTGGGCAT
>JBNGDM010000116.1:0-9760 GCA_049975105.1 Rhodovulum sp.
GGTACCTACCCCCGGCCGGGGGCGCGATGCAAGAGCGAGTTTGAAACGTCCGACCAGTCGGACAAGATCAACCGCCAAGTTCCAGGGTAACACGGCGGTTCTGGCGGCCTTTCTTCTCGATTTTTCCAAGCCGTATCGGCCCGATCTCGCCCGTCTGGCGCACATGGGTTCCGCCGCAGGGCTGCAGGTCGACCTGCGTCTCACCTTCGCCGATCCGGATCAACCGGACCCGGCCTGCACCCATGGGCGGTGCGACCGAAATGGTCTTGACCAGGCCGGGATTGGCCTGCAGCTCCTCGTCGGTGATACAGTCTTCGGTGACAGGCAGATTGCGGGACACCAGATCGTTCAGGGCCTCTTGCAACGCCGCCTTGTCCTCTAGAGCCTCGGGCATGTCGAAATCTAGCCGCCCCTTCCCTGCTCCGATCGCGCCTCCAGTGACCGGAAGCGGGATAACCACCGATAACAGATGCAGCGCGGTATGGGCACGCATATGCGCATACCGCCGCTCCCAGTCCAGCGCCTGCGTCACCGGGATGCCGACCTCGGGCCGCGGGTCCCCCTCGGCCGGGAGCAGGACGATAGCCTCGCCTTCGCCTTTCAAGGTATCGGCCACCCGCATCCCGCCGCCGGGCCAGTCCAGCCGCCCGGTATCGCCGGGTTGGCCGCCGCCGCGCGGATAAAACAACGAGGCCGAGAGCACCACGCCACCCTCGGGCGTCACCTCGGTCACGATCCCTGGCGCCTCACGCAGATAGGGATCTGAGCGGAACAGGGTCGCAGTCATCGGGAATCGCCTCCTTCCGCATCGGGAGCATCGCCGTCCAGGTCGCCGTGCGGCTCTGGCTGCGGCTCATCGTCCTGCCGCGGTGGCGGCGGCGCGGCAGGTCCTGTGTCAGCGCTGGGCTTTGCACCGCCGTTCCTCAGCGTTTCGGGGTTTCTCAACCAGATGTCGCGCTGCGCGAACGGAATCTCGATACCCTCCTTGGCAAAACGGCTGGCGATTTCGTGGTTCAGTTCGGTGCGCACCGACAGTCCATAATTGATATCGCGCAGGATGACCCGCAATTCGAACTCCAGCGCATCCGCTCCAAACCCCTGGAAAACCACCGTTGGCGGCGGGTTGATCATCACGAGAGGATGGTTCTCGCCGATCTCGTGCAGGATTTTCTCGACCTTGCGGGTGTCGGTTCCGTAGGCGGCACCGACGCTCAGAATGACGCGGCCGGTCAGATTTTGCCTCGTCCAGTTCGTCACCTGTCCCGAGACCAGGTCTGCGTTCGGAACGATCACGTCGGTCCGGTCGAAGGTCTGGATCCGGGTGGAGCGCACCGAAATGTCCTGCACCGTGCCCATAACGCCGCCGACCTCGATCCAGTCGCCCTGGCTAATCGGGCGTTCGATCAACAGAATGATGCCCGAAACGAAGTTCGAAACGATGGTCTGCAGGCCAAAGCCGATCCCGACCGACAGCGCCCCCGCGACGATCGCCAGCGACGACAGGTCGATTCCAGCCGTGGTGACCGCGACAAGCGCAGCCAGGAAGATGCCGATATAGCCAAGCCCCGAGATGATCGCGGTCTGGCCGCCGGGATCGATCTGGGTCTTGGGCAGGACAGTGGAGCGCAGCGTGCCCTGCACAAGTCGGGTCAGCGTGTAGCCAAGCGCGAAGATGATGACGAAGGTCAGGAAGTTGGCCGGCGAGATACGCGTGCCGCCAAGGTTGAAGCCCGCGGTGAATCGCGCCCAGATCTCGGTCAGGTCCGCCACCCGCGCACCCCAGATCAGGGCCAGCAGCGGCAACGCCAGAACCGCCAGCGTGAGCCCAATCAGCACCGGGATCAGCGCGTCCGAGGCGCTTTCCTCCTCGCCATGGCCGGTGACAAAGTCGTAGACGTCACCGACGAATCGCTGAAGCACCATCAGCAGGCCCAGCAGAGCCAGCGTCAGGATCGGGGCATAGGTAAAATAATCCGCTCCCTGCTTGTAGCCGATCGCGCCGAGGACCGGGCCCAGCACCCCCAGGCTCATCGCCACGCGCCCGACAAGCCCGATCACGCGGTTACGATAAGGGCGCTGCTGGTCGGCGCCGGGTTCCATGCGGCTTTGTGCAATCAGGATTTGGCCCATTCGTAATAGCAACAGACCACCGGCCACCACCAACGGAAAGCCCAGGACCGCCCGGGCCTCATCGCCGAAACGGCCGAATTCGGCGACCAGTCCCAACAAGCCGGACAAAGCCACGACGATGCCCATCGACGTCGCATGGAACCTAGCCTCGGCCATACGCTCGGAGGGCAGATCGAACAAGCGTTGCGAAACCAATTGCTCGGCAAAAACGCGTGCTCCCAACCAGCGTGCCGAAAAGAAAGTCAAACCCAAAACAGGCAGCGAAAACAGGATTCCGATCAGCCGCTCGCCCGCAAGCCCCGTTGTGGCAAGCGCCGAAACCAACAGCAGGAGACCGAGCGTCGGCACCACGATCTGGCCCAAGGAAACCAGGGACGCGTACACCGTCTTGCCGCGACGCTTGCTAGAGTGGATCAGGCGCTCGGAAAGCAGCACCACCCAGCGGCGCCCGCGCGCCAGCAAAACGACCGCCATGGTCAGGAACAGTATCGTCGCCGGCAGATCCTGCCGAAAGCTGGCACGCCGTGACGGCTGCGCCCACGCCTGTGTCACCTCACGATAAGCGCGCGCCAGCGTGTCGCGCAGCGCCTCGGCACCGGACGCCCAATGCGCCGGATTCAGAGGTGTGGGCCCCAGTTCCAGAAGCTTGCTGGCCTGGCGTTCACGGATCACACTGTCGAGTTCGCGGATCAGCCCGTCGGCGCGGCTATGCGCCTCGACCGCCTGCAATCCCGGCGCCTGTAACTCGGCCAGTTGGCGGTTCAACTCCGCGCGGCGGCTGGCGATCTCATCGGGTTCGGTTTCACCTTCGGCGGGCGCGGGGCCCAGCGCAGATATCTGCTCGCGCAGGGTCTTGATCCGGGCGGCGTTGATCCCCTGGGCATCCAGAAACCGGGTACGCCAGTCGACCAACTGGGCGCGCAGTTCGGACAGCGCCTCGTCCGAGGCACGGCCCTGGGCCAGCACGTCCTCGGCACGGGTCGCGACCTGCTCCCAGGTATCGAAATCAGGCGCCTTCTCATCGGTTGCGGTGGCCTGCTGGGCAATCGCCGTCGGCGCGGACAGCGGAGCAGCAAGCGCGAAGGCCAGCGCCAGGGCCATAACACGAAGCAGCAGGCTCATCCCTCGAACACCTCCGGCAGAACACGTGCGCTCCGGCCCAGCCACGCTGGCACCGGCAACCCCTTTTCGCGAAGGAACGATGGGTTGAAAAGCCGCGACTGGTACCGCGTGCCATAATCGCAAAGCACGGTCACGATCGTATGCCCCGGCCCCATCTCGCGCGCCATCCGCATCGCGCCCGCCACGTTGATCCCCGATGATCCGCCCAGGCAAAGACCCTCGTTTTCCAACAGATCGAATACAACGGGCAGCGCTTCGGCGTCGGGCACGCGGCAGCAGAAATCCGGCGCAAGCCCCTCAAGGTTGGCGGTGATGCGGCCCTGCCCGATGCCTTCGGCGATCGAGGACCCCTCGGATTTCAACTCGCCGGTCCTATAATAACTGTATAGCGCCGCGCCCTCGGGATCTGCCAACCCGATCTGAACACCCTTGGGTTGCAGCGCCATGGCAACGCCGGCCAGCGTGCCGCCCGAGCCCACGGCGCAGATGAACCCGTCGACCTTACCCCCGGTTTGCGCCCAGATCTCGGGACCGGTCGTCTCGACATGGGCCTGGCGGTTCACCGTGTTGTCGAATTGGTTTGCCCAAACCGCGCCGTTCGGTTCCGTTTCGGCCAGCCGCTCCGCCAGCCGGGCGGAATAACGCACGAAGTTATTCGGGTTGGAATAGGGCGCGGCCGGCACTTCGACGAGGTCCGCGCCTGCCAGCCGCAGCATGTCCTTCTTTTCCCGGCTCTGGGTTTCCGGGATGACGATCACCGTGCGAAAACCCATCGACGCGCCCACCAGCGCGAGTCCGATGCCGGTATTGCCTGCGGTGCCCTCGACGATCGTGCCACCCGGTTCAAGCACCCCGCGCGCGACCGCGTCGCGAATGATCCAAAGCGCCGCGCGATCCTTGACCGACTGACCGGGGTTCATGAACTCGGCCTTTCCTAGGATCTCGCAACCGGTTGCGTCGGATGGGCCGTTCAGGCGGACAAGCGGCGTTTTGCCGATCAACGCCGCCAGGTCGGTGCCGATGTCCATGCTGCCGTGCCTCCGCGTTTTCCATAGTGCTACGGGGGCCAGCGAGGGAACTCAACCCGAAGCCCGCAGCCGCTCACGGTTCCGTGCAAGCCACAATAGGGACAGGATCAAAGGGGCATTGCCAATCTCGCCTGTCTCGACCAGGTCCATCGCACGGTCAAACGTCACCACATGGGCGCGAATGTCCTCTCCCTCGGCCGCCAATCCCCCAAGCCCGCCGACACCGTCATGGAGATCGGCCTCGCCCACATAGGAATAGATGAACTCTGTCTTGGCCCCCGGCGATGGGTAATAGCCATAGACGGGGTGCAGCCGCCCCACCGTGATCCCAGCCTCCTCCATAGCCTCACGCTGGACGGTCGTCTCGGGTGTCTCGCCCGGATCGACCAGCCCGGCGATCGCTTCGAGCGACCAGCATTCGCTGTCGCCCCGCCCATATGGGCCGACGCGGAACTGTTCGATCAACAGAACCGCGTCGCGTGCCGGATCATAGGGCAACACGGTCGCGGCGTCAGAGGTGAAAAACGCCGCGCGGTTCACCGACGGACTCCATTCCCCGTCAAAGCGGCGATGCCGGAAATCGTATTCCTCTACGGCAAAGAAATTGGCGTAGGGTTGGGATCGGGCAAATTCCTCGATATCGCTGGCCCGTGTCACCCGGCGCAGGGTGGTGGGCGCCGGTGCACCGGCGCGGATGCGGGCGGCGGCCCGCGCGAGGGTCATCCGATAACGCTTTGCATTCACGGCAGGATCACGCCCCGGAAAGCCCAGCATCACCTCTTCGGCAGCCAGCGTCGTGATCTCGCCCCAACGAGCCTGCCAGTCGGCCAGACACCAAATCGCCCCGGGACGCAGAGACACCCCGTCGGGCATATACATGCACGCCGCGCGCAAGCCCTCGGGCGTATCGACAGTCACTTCGGACAGGCCGAACCCATACCCGCCCTCGTAATAGTCGAGCCGCGCGCGAGCCTCGGTATCAATGCAGTCAAGGCAAAGCCCCTCTGCCACCGCGCCCGGTGTAGCCCTAATCATCGGAAAACTCTCTCCATCGACCCAGTGAACGGCGTGATCCCTCAGGCGCGCGGTCGTCAGATTGAGCGTGGACTCCGCCTTTCCCAGAACGCGAGACAGCAACGGAACGTGGCAAAGCGTGCCGTAAATGAACAGCCGGTCCAAGGCGGCCTCCTCATCTCCAGCGGCGCGCGGCCCATTCCACGGCAAGGCCCGCCAACACACCGCCACCGATCAGTATGCCCATCACCACCGGCGAGGTGACGACCATCAGGCCGTACTTGCCCATCAACTCCACTACGGCGGTCAATGCCTCCATCACGCCATCGTAGCGCATCCGGGTCGCCCTGTGCAGCATCTCGTAAACCGCATGGAACAAAAGCGCATAGAACACCAACACGGCCGTGGTCCTCAGCCCCGATGCGACCGCAAGGCCATAGCCCTCTCCCGCCAGTCCGCCCATCACCAACCAGCCTGTCAGTCCGCCGATCACGGTGTTGACCATCGCGAACGACCCGAGATCCGTGCCCTCGGGAAACAACGGCACGATGGCATCCGAGGCGAACCATGCCACCGCGGCATACAGCAGGGCAGCGACAAGCTTGGCGGCGGTGGGCATGGGTCAGGAGGGTCTCGTGACTGTGAACTGGGTCACGTCGCAGTTTCCGCTGTGGAAGGTCGCCGCGCAAGAGGTGAGGTACATGTTCCACATGCGCCGGAACCGCGCATCGAAGCCCAGAGCCGAAACCTCGTCCCAGCGGGCGTTGAAGGTCTCGTGCCAGCGCCGGAGCGTCTGCGAATAGCTTTCGCCGAACTCGATGGAGCGGGTGACCTCCAGATCGGCGGCGCGCGCGAGATCGCCGAGGATCGTGTGGCTGGGCAGCATGCCGCCCGGAAAGATGTATTTCTGGATGAAATCCACGCCCTTGCGATAGATTTCGAACCGACGCTCCTGCACGGTGATGACCTGAAGCGTCGCATGCGCCCCGGGCTTGAGACAGCCACGCAGCTTGGTGAAATAGATGGGCCAGTATTTCTCGCCCACCGCCTCGAACATCTCGATGGAGGCGATGCCGTCATAGCTGCCGGTCTCGTCACGGTAATCCTGAAGCTTGATCTCGACGCGGTCCTGAAGCCCCGCTTGGCGGATGCGGTCCACAGCGTAGTCATGCTGTTCCCGGCTGATCGTAAGACCTGTCACCTTCAGCCCGCGCTTGGCCGCGGCGTATTCGGCGAAACCGCCCCAGCCACAGCCGATTTCCAGGACGTGATCGCCGGGTTTCACCCCCATCTCGTCGACCATCGAGGCGTATTTCAGTTCCTGCGCGTGTTCCAGGCTCTCCTGGCCCGTACGGAACAGCGCCGAGGAATAGGTCATGCTCTCATCCAGCCAGAGCGCGTAGAAATCATTGCCCAGGTCGTAATGGGCGGCGATGTTCTTCTTGGCTTGGCGCCTGGTATTGCGCTGCAGCCAGAAGCGGAAATTCTCGTAGGCCCGCACCAGCGACTGGCCGGGGAAACCGTCGTAAAGCTCATCGTTATCAGCATGGACGAGGTCCATGAATGCCATCAGGTCCGGCGTGGTCCAGCCCTCGTCCAGGTAAGCCTCGCAAAAACCCAGGTCGCCCTCGCGGATCAGCCGGGCGAACAGCTCCGGGTCGCGGATATCGAGTTCGGCCACGGGCCCCGGCCCCTTGCCCTCGGCGCGGAACCGCCGTCCATCCGGCAGCACGAAGTCCAGCCGGCCATGGGCCATGTTGCTGGCCACTTCGAAGACCTGGGCGAAATAGCGTGGCAGGTTGGCCTGCCCTTTCGTCGTTGTCAGGACCGTCATTCTTGCCCCCTGGTTCCCTTTTTTTGTTTCTCGCAGATGCGTGCCGCCCGGCGCAATGCCCCTACCCCGTCCGCGCCTCGTAGGCGGCCAGCGCACGCTCGCGGCCGACCTGGGGCGACACCACCGGATCGGGATAGCGGTCGCCGGGCGCCAGGCCCCAGGATTTCGGGACCGCCTCGAAATAGGACAGCGCGGTACCGCTGGGTTGCCGGCGGCCCTCGGCGATCCAAGCATCCAGATAGACGCCGTTGGGGTCGAACTTCTCGGCCTGCGTGACCGGGTTGAAGACGCGGAAATAGGGGGCGGCATCGGGGCCCGAACCCGCCACCCACTGCCAACCCATCGCGTTCGAAGCCGGGTCCCAGTCGATCAGGTGATCCTCGAACCATTTCAGCCCGATCTTCCAATGGGTCATCAGGTGCTTGGTCAGGTAGGATGCGACGATCATCCGGCTGCGATTGTGCATCGTGCCGGTGACGTACATCTCGCGCATGGCGGCATCGACGAAGGGAATGCCCGTGCGGCCGCGCTTCCACGCTGTCACCTCGGGCGCAGTCTCGTCCGTCGACCACGGGAATTCATCCCAGCCTTCACGCCAATTGTCTGTCGCGATATGCGGGCTGTGCCACATCAGATGCCAGGCGAATTCCCGCCAGACAAGTTCCTTGAGAAAGTGCTCGGCCCCCGCCTTGCCTTCGTCCATCGCCCGTAGCCCCGCGTGCCAGCAGGCGCGGGGCGAAATTTCGCCATAGGTAAGGTTCTCTGACAGCCGCGAGGTGGCATCGGCCGCGGGAAAGTCGCGCTCGGCCTTGTAGGCGACGATGCTGTTGGCAACAAAGGCGCCCAGCCGGCCCTGCGCGGCCTCTTCGCCCACCGTCACATGGCGCGACACAACCGCCGCCCCCCGGCGCATCGCCGAGCCAAGCCGCCAACCGTCCAAATCGTCGGAAACGGGCCAGTTTTCGGGCCGCGGAATGACGCCGGGCGCCGCCCCGGGTTCAGGTACATCGCGGCCCCGCACCGCCTTCCAGAACGGCGTGTAGACCTTGTAGAACGCCCCCTGCCCGGTCTCCACCGTCCAGGGCTCGAACAGCAGGTGCCCCGCGACCGAGCGCGCCTCGATGCCGTCCTCGTTCAGCGCCGCCTTGACCGCCTTGTCCCGCGCGACGGCACACGGGTCATAGGCCCGCGTCCAGATCACCCCCGCTGCCCGGGTTTCAACGATTAACGCACGCAAAACGTCAAGCGCCTGCCCACGGCGCAGGACCAGGCGGGAACCGCGCGCCCCAAGGCTCTCGGCAAAGGCCTCAATACCCAGACCTAGACGCCATTTGGGCGCCGCGCCAAGCACCTCGACCTGCTCGTCGCGGATAAAGACCGGGATCACCGGACGCCCCGTCTCGCAGGCCGCCATCAGGGCGGGATTGTCGGTCAGGCGCAGGTCTCGGCGGACCCACCAGAGTATCGGAGAGGCATCAGACATTGGCGTTCCGGTTTCAAAGCTCGCTATCTAGCGCGGTAATCAACCGGTCAACCTCTTCGCGCAAGGTATAGTGCAACAGGCTAAGCCTCAGGACACCGAGCGTCGGGTCGACCCTCATCGCCTCCAGCACCCGGCCCGCGTAGAAATCCCCGCCGCCCGCCAGGATGCCATAGCGTGCCAGCCGCGCCGCGGCCTGGCTGCCCGGCTCGTCCAGCGCGATCGACACGGTGGGCAACCGGCGGCGCGCGTCCTTGGGGCCCAGCACGCGCAGCGCCGGGCGCCCGGCGAGATAGGCCATCAGCGGTTCCAGCACGAGCGCCTCTTGCGTCCGGATGAGTTCACCGGCCTTCTGCGCACGGCCCAGCGCGTTGCGCCCCCCCAGAAAATGGTGATCGTAAAGTGCATCAATGTAATCGGATATCCCGGCGCAAGCGGCCACCTGCGCGTGGTCGGGCCCGGCGGGGTTGAACCGCTTGACGGTGTCGTCGGCATTGAACCAGTGCCCCTGGTTCGGCAGACGGTGCGCCAGTTCGCGCCGCATCACGGTCACGCCTTGGTGTGGCCCATAGGTCTTGTAGGTCGAGAACAGGTAGATATCTGCCCCCAGCCGCGCGACATCGGGCAAACCATGCGGCGCATAGCTGACGCCGTCGACACAGCTCAGCGCTCCCACGTCGCGTGCCATTCGGCAGATCGCCGCCACGTCGTTCACCTCGCCCAGAATGTTCGACGCATGGGGAAAGCAGACCAGGCGCACCCGCTCGTCCAGCAGCCCCGCCAGCGCATCGGGGTCGAGATGCCCGGTCTCGGGATCGACCTGCCATTCACGGATTTCCACCCCGCCATCCTCGGCCAGCCGCCGCCACGGCCCAGAATTCGCCTCGTGGTCCTGGTTCGTCACCACAATGGCTGCACCCTCGGGCAGCCATTGCCGGAACGCCTGCGAAAGCACGTAGATGTTGGCCGTGGTCGAGGGGCCGAAATGCACCTCATCCCGGCCAACACCAAGATGGGCCGCGAGGCGCATGCGCGCCTCGTCCATCTCCTCGCCGGCCATCTGCGAGGTCGCGAAGGCACCGTAGGGCTGGACCCTGCGTTCGTTGAAATAGCGGTGGATGCGCCAGATCGCGTAGCGGCACACATAGGACC
>JBNGDM010000117.1:0-9701 GCA_049975105.1 Rhodovulum sp.
CCAGAGTAGCGTTCAGTCGCATCCTGTTGTGTTTGCCATCCAAAAGCCGACTCAGGCAAGCTGTTCAAGTGGCATTTTCTTAATGTCCGGCGTATATCTGGCACGCGCTCGGCTTTGGTTGGCCTTGTAGGTTGGTGTATCCTTCCCATCCATAGAGAGGTGTAAATCTCATCTATTGAATGGTGTGGGCAGCCTTAGGCGGGCTCGGAGGAACTGCTCTTGATTCCCGCCGCCGGAGCTGTCCCTAACACCCTGGTGAGAAGTTCGAGGCTCGGCGAGGGCTCGCTAAGCGAAGCGAGGGAGAGGTAGCGCGGTTCTTCGGGAACTGCGGCGGGTGCGGGGGAGGCTGAGGCGGTGTTCAGCGTGAAAGGAGCGGCGAAGTGCACGGTCCGGAGGTCGTGGAGGTGATGGCGGCGGGCAAGCAGACGCAGCCCGGCACCAGTCGGGGTCTCGACGCGCAGGGTGACAGGCAGATCGTGCTCGCCGGGCACCGCCGACGATGCGACCGCGAGAGGTAGTAAATAGACGGCCGCCTGCCCGGCGGCCAGAAGCAGGCTGGAAGTTTGTACTTCGTCAAGCCCCAGAGCTGCATGCGGGCCGAAGCGAAATCGGACGATGCGTTTCCGGGACGCGTAGTTTTCGACAAAAAAAAGAAGCCGGGTAGCCGAGCCGGGGGCGAGCGAGTCCGGGTCGAAAAACACCGTGGCCGCGACATTACGGCAGGTGCAGATGATGTCGAAACCGAGCACGTCCGTGAGCACGGCATGCGAACGCTGCGCGGCGGTGTGACAGAAGAAGCGCCCGGCCAAGGCCCATAATGCCCAGAGAGCTGCTGCACCGAAGAGCAGCGCGACGAGGCATGCCCAGATGCGCAGATCTTCGCGCCAGAGGATGAGGGCTCCGCCGGCCGCCGAGAAGGCGCAAAAAATTGCGACGAATAGCGCGAGGGGTCCGCTGCGGTGGCGCGGGCCAATATCAGGTGTCGGATCGGGCGGTTCGGACGTGAGAAGATTGAGTGGTTTCATCGTGTAACGGTTTCAAAGCGGGCGATGACGGAGATAGCCGGTCTTGGCGGCATGGACCAAGCCGACGAGAATGATCGATTTCACGATGGCCCCTGCGAGCAGGCTGTGGGGATCCAGCAGACCAAGAGCACCATGGACGAGGAGGAACGCGACGACGGCTGTAATGGCGGCGCGGAACGGCGCATAACGCGCCCAAAACCATATTAGCACGAGGGCCGCCGCAAGCACGACCTCGGTGCCGAATTCGACGCCGGGTGTCACTCCCGGTCGTGGCAGCGCGCCTAGCACGCGCTGATTGATCAGAACAAAGAGCGGATGGAGGCCGCTAAGAAGCTGGACGAGGCCAGCGACGAGAATCCAATCGCGGCCCGAGAGGAGTTGCTGCTCCTGCGCTGACCGCCGTTGAGCCAGGCGAAGACGATTCAGAAGTTCCGGGGTGATCATAGAGGATGTGCTGACGATGAGGATAGTGAGATCCATCCGTTGCGTATGAGGCCATCGAGCAGATCCGTCATGAATGTGCGGGTGATGGCGGGGTATGGGGCGAGCTCCGAAGGGGGCGAGGGTGCAGGATCAAGGGCCAAAACAACCATCACTTTGCAAGTGTGATCGGTCCAACCGTGTGGACCGAAGCTTCGCATGAACCCGTGGTGGATGGCTCGTGCGCAGGCGGCGAACCGCGCCAGCAGTTCGACCGACCACCAGTCCTTTGGCAGCGGCTTGCCCGCATTGCGCAAGCAGTCCGCTATGGGCCCGTGCCAATTCGGTTTGTAATGTGGTTGGGTGCATATTGTAGCCGTCTTCATGAGGTGTCCTGTTTCTGGTCGACTTCAGGGTTGAGACGTTGAGGTGTCGTTTTGCCAGCCGCCGCCGAGCGCGGAATAAAGCGCGGTTAGGTTGGCAAGCCGCGCGAGCCGTGCGTCGATGAACGATTGCTCGGCCGCGAACAACTCCTGCTGGGCGTGCAGCACTGTGAGATAGGGAGCGACGCCGGCATCGAACAGCTGCTGCGTGAGCTCATACCGGCGCCGGACCGCGTTCACACGCGCCTGCTGCGCGGCGATCGTCCGACCGATGAGGCTGCGGACGGCGAGCGCGTCGGCCACTTCGCGAAATGCGTTCTGAATCGCCTGCTCGTAATTGGCGATCTCGATGCGCTGCTCAATCCATGCAACGTCGAGTTGGGCCATGTTCCGCCCCCCAGCGAAGATTGGGAGTGTGATCGACGGCGCGAAGCTCCACCGACCGGAGCCGCTCTCGAACAGCCCGGACAATTCGGTGCTGGCACTACCCCCAAAGGCCGTGAGCTTGATCGAGGGAAAGAACGCAGCCCGGGCTACACCGATGTTGGCGTTGGCGGCCTGCAGGACTTCCTCCGCCGCACGGACGTCGGGACGACGGGCAAGCAGGTCGGCTGGCAGACCCGCAGGAAGGTCTTCCACCATGACCTGGGTCGCGAGCGAACCGACCGGAGGAAGGTTGGTTGGAAGCGGCGCACCAACGAGCAAAACGAGTCCGTTGGCGAGCTGGGCGACTTGCTGTTCAAGCGCGGCCACGCTCGCGCGGACGGCTTCCCGCTGGCCCTCGGCGGTGCGCAAGTCGAGCTCGGAGGTGACCAAGCCCTCGAAACGCTGTCGATTGAGCTCGTAGGATTGTTCGGCGGCTAGGAGCGTCTGGCGCGCGAGTGCAAGTTGCTCCTCAGTGGCCAAGGTCGCGAGGTATTGGCGGGCAACCGCTGAGATAAGGGAGATCTGGGCGCTGCGACGGGCCTCCTCGGTCGCGAGGTATTGATGCAGCGCTTGATTGCGCAGGCTCCTGATCCGTCCAAAAAAGTCGACTTCGTAGGACGGAATTTGCAGCCCGACGTCATAAACGGAACCGGTGACTGGCTGGCCCGATGGGCTCAGGGTTGCGGGAGTCCGCTGGCGGACCGCATCGCCTGTGCCGTCGAGTCTGGGGATCAGGACGGAGCGCTGAATGCTGTAGATGGCACGGACACGCTCGACGTTGAGGGCCGCGACGCGGAGGTCGCGGTTGTTCTCGAGCGCCAGCTGGATGATGCCGCGGAGGCGCGCGTCGCCGAAGAACTGCCGCCAGGCGAGGTCGGCGGCCGGAACGGCCGCCGGCTTGGCCTCGGTCGCGGCAGCGAGAGGAAACGTCGCCGCCACGGGAGCCTCCGGGCGCTGATACTTCGGCGCGAGTGAGCAGCCGGAGAGAAATATGCCGCCGAGGGCGAGCAACTTGATGGTGATTCGAAGCAGAGTCATGGCGTTCCGGATCTTAGTGTTGCTCGGGATTTTCGGCCGGTTTCACCCGGAAGAGCCGGACGACGACGACGTAGAACACGGGGATCAAGAAGATCGCGAGGAAGGTGGCCGCGAGCATGCCGCCCAGCACGCCGGTGCCGACCGAGTTCTGGCTGCCGGAGCCCGCGCCGCTGGCAATGGCAAGCGGCAACACGCCGAGGCCGAACGCGAGCGAGGTCATGATGATGGGACGCAAACGCTGTCTACACGCGAGGAGCGTCGCTTCCACCAGGCTCATGCCGCGGTCGTAACCATCGCGGGCAAACTCGACGATCAAGATGGCGTTCTTGGCCGACAGGCCCACCACGGTGAGGAGCCCGACTTGGAAATACACGTCGTTGCTGAGCCCGCGAAGGGCCACCGCGAGCACCGTGCCGAGGATGCCGATCGGCACGACGAGCATGACCGAAAACGGCACTGCCCAGCTCTCATACAACGCTGCGAGACACAGGAATACAACCAGCAGCGAAATGGCATACAGCGCGGGAGCCTGGGCGCCGGACTGTTTCTCTTCGTAGGAAAGGCCGGTCCACGCGAGGTCGAAGCCCGGCGGTAGCTGGCGGGTCAGTTCTTCCATCGCGGTCATCGCCTCGCCCGAGCTGCGGCCCGGCGCCGCCTGCCCTTGGATCGTGATGGAGGGAAGGCCGTTGAAACGCGACAACAGGGGCGAACCGAAGGACCAGTTTCCGCCCACGAAAGTCGTGAGCGGCACCGATTCGCCCGCGGAATTGGGCACATACCATCGGTTCAAGTCCTCGGGATTCATGCGAAACGGCGCGTCCGCCTGCATGTAAATGCGCTTCACGCGGCCGCGGTGGCTGAAATCGCCGATGTAGGAGGAGCCCCACGTCGCCGCCAGCGTCTGGTTGACGAGCCCGAGCGGCACGCCGAGGGCGGAGGCCTTTTCCTCATCGATGTCGAGCTCGTATTGGGCGACATCGTCGAACCCGGTGGGGCGGGCGTTCACAATGCGCGGATCGGCGGCCGCGAGGCCCAGCATCTGCCCGCGGGCCTGCATCAGCGCCTCGTGCCCTTGGGCCGAGCGGTCGATGAGCTGGTATTCGAAGCCGTTGGCCGTGCCGAGCTCGATGATCGCCGGCGGAGGGAAGGCGAACACCAGGCCTTCGCGCAACTGCGAGAAATAACCGGCCGCGCGTCCCGCAACCGCCATGACTTTTTGGTCGTCGGACTGCCGCTCTTCCCAGTCCTTCAGTTTAACGAACCCCAAGCCGGCATTCTGCCCACGCCCACCGAAGCTGAACCCGGCGACCGCAAAGACCGACTCCACGGTATCCTTCTCCTGGGTCAGAAAGTAATCGGTTACCTTCTTAAGAACCGTGATGGTCTGCTCCTGGGTGGCGCCGGCGGGAAGCAGCACCTGCATCATGAGGACGCCCTGGTCTTCGTCGGGCAGGAACGAGGAAGGGATGCGCATGTAGACGACGCCCATCACGACCAGGATGGCGGCATAGACCAGCAGCGATCGCCCCCAGCGCCGGACCGACCCGTTGACGCCGCCGACGTAGGTCTGGGTGGCGCGGCCGAAACCCCGGTTGAACCAGCCGAAAAAGCCACGCTTTTCGGCGTGATGGCCCTGCGGAATCGGCTTCAGCAGCGTGGCGCACAGCGCGGGTGTGAGCGTCAACGCGACAAAGACCGACAGCGCCATGGCCGACACGATCGTGATGGAAAACTGCCGGTAGATGATCCCCGTCGCCCCGCCGAAGAAGGCCATCGGAACGAAAACGGCCGAGAGCACGATGCCGATGCTGACGAGTGCGCCGGTAATCTGGTCCATCGATTTTCGTGTCGCCTCCTTCGGGGAAAGGCCCTCGTCGGCCATGAGACGCTCGACGTTTTCCACGACAACGATCGCGTCGTCCACGAGCAGGCCGATGGCCAGCACCAGGCCGAACATCGTCAGCGTGTTGATCGTGAAGCCGAAGGCGGCCATGCAGGCGAACGTGCCGAGGAGCACGACCGGGACGGCGATGGACGGAATGAGCGTGGCCCGGAAATTCTGGAGGAAGAGATACATCACCAGAAAAACCAGGATGACGGCCTCGATCAGGGTCTTGACGACCTCCTCGATGGAAAGGCGGATGAACGGAGTCGTGTCGAACGCGGGAGTGTATTTCAGGCCGACCGGGAAGAACGATTCCTGCGAGGCGAGATAGGCGTTGAGCTGCCGGACGGTTTCCAGCGCGTTCACGCCGACCGTCGGCCTGATGGCCAGGCCGGACGAGGTATGGCCATTGAAAAAGGCGTCGATGGCGTAGTTCTCTGCTCCGAGAGCGATGTGCGCGACATCGCCCAATCGAACCGTACCACCGTCCGTATTCGTGCGGAGCAGCACGTTGGCGAACTCCTCGGGCGATTGCAGACGACTGCGCGCGGTGACTGTGGCGTTGAGCCGCTGTCCGGGCACAGCTGGGCTGCCGCCGAACTGACCGGCGGAAACCTGTGCATTTTGTGCAGCGAGCGCGCTGGAGATATCTGCGACCGTGATGCCATAATTCGTCATCTGGTCCGCATTGAGCCATATGCGCATCGCATATTGGCTGCCGAACACGACGGTCTCGCCGACACCGGGGATTCGGCTAATCGGCTCCTTTAGAGTCGAATTCAGAAAGTCAGAGATGTCGTCGCGGGTGAGCGAGTCGGTTTCGGAATAGAACGAATAAACGACCAGGAAGTTACGGACGGATTTCTGGACCTTCACGCCGAGGTTCTGCACTTCCTGCGGGAGCAGCGGGATGGCGAGCTGGAGCTTGTTCTGCACCTGCACCTGAGCGATGTCCGGATCGGTGCCGGAGCGGAACGTGATGGTAATTGTCGCGTTGCCGTCAGAATCGCTCGTGGTCTGCATGTAAAGCACGTTGTCGATGCCGGTGAGATTCTGCTCGATGACTTGGGCGATAGTGTTCTCGACGGTTTCGGCCGAGGCACCCGGATAGGTGGCAGAGATCGCGACCTGAGGCGGAGCGATGTTCGGATACTGCCCAACCGGGAGGTTGCGGATCGAGAGCAGGCCCGCGCCGACAAGGAACAGGGAAAGCACCCAGGCAAAAACGGGACGGTCAATGAAAAATCTGGCCATGTGGAAATTGGGACGAGTGGAAGATGCTGGAACGGCAAACCCGCGTCAGCGATTGGAGTCGACGGGTTGTTTTGCGGCGGCAGGCTGCTTCTCTGCCTGCGCGGGCTGCTTCGCGGTCGCGTCGACGGGTTGGACGGGCACACCCGGGCGGATGCGTTGGAGGTTCGAGACAATCACGCGATCTCCCACCGCGAGTCCGGACTCAACGACCCATTGGTCGCGATACGCTCGACTCGTTTTAAGCGTTCGTAATTCGGCAGTGCCGTTGGCGGCAACGACGTAAGCCGTGGGGTCACCGCGGTAGTTACGCGTGACGCCCTGTTGGGGCACGAGCAGGGCCTCCGGGTTGAACCCTTCCTCGTAGCGGGCGCGTACGAAGGTGCCCGGCAGTAGCCGGCCTTCGGGGTTGGGGAAAAGCGCGCGCAGAATCACGGAACCGGTACCGCGATCCACGGTGATGTCCGAAAATTCCAACCTGCCACGCACGGGATACTGAGTTCCGTCCTCCATGAGAAGGGTCACTTCTGGCTGTCCTTGGCTATCCCGCTTCATTCGTCCCTCCTCGAATTCACGGCGGATGCGGGCCACCTCCGAGCTGGGCTGCACAAGATTGACGTAGATGGGATCGATCTGCTGGACCGTCGCCAGTAGCGTGGCTTGGACGGCCTGCACATAAGCACCTTCGGTGACTTCGGCGAGGCCAATGCGGCCGTTGATGGGCGAGAGCACCTTCGTGTAGCCAAGGTCTATCTCCGCCGCCTGGACTGCGGCCTTGGCGGCGGCCACAGCGGCCTCGCCGACACCCATCGCCGCCGCTGCGTCATCGTATTGCTGCCTGCTGACGGCATTGGTCGCAACGAGGGGTTTGTAACGTTCGGCCTGAAGCTTGACCGAAACAAGGTTGGCCTCGGCCCGCTGCAACTCGGCGCGAACCTGCGCGAGCACCGCCTCGTAAGGTGCCGGATCAATTTCGTAAAGCACATCCCCCGCCTTCACATCTGAGCCCTCCGTGAACAGTCGCTTCAGAACAATCCCGCTGACGCGCGCCCGCACCTGAGCAATACGTCGCGCCGCCGTGCGACCAGGCAGCTCGCGCGTAAACGCCACTGGCGAAGGAGTCACCTCGAAAACATCGACCTGGACGGGCCCGCCGGGAGGGTGAGGAGGAGCTTGGCGGGAGCAGCCGGCGGCCAGCAGGGCTAAAACGGCGGTGAGCGTAAGGAGGCATGAGCTGGACTTGAGCAGGAGCGAAGGGTGCATCGTGAAGGGAATTAGTGGAATGTTCAGAAATTCGGGTCAGTAGCGAAGGCCTCGCGCAGGCGAACACCGGCAAGTTCGACAACCGCCGTTTCGCGGTCGTCGAGAGTCTCGGCTGCTCGCACAAACGCTTCTACGAAGTGGGCTAGCGCGTTAGAGAAGACCTCGCGGCCGAGATCGGTAGCCATGATCGCGAGATCACCCCGATCTCTCAGCGAGCGTCGCCGTGTGACAAGACCCGAGATCTCGAGCCGCCCGAGAACTTCGGCAAAAGCAGGGCGGGAAAGCCGAAGTGTCTGGGCAGTACAGGTGTGGGCACCCTCCTCGGAACCATGGGGAATCAGGTGTGCGAGGACCAGAAAACCCAATTCGGTGAGCCCGCTGGCCCCGAGTTCACGCCGGAGCGCTAGATCAAGCACTTGGCAGGTCTCAAGCAGATCCAGCAGCGCTCGGCACTTTAGCTCGTCCGTCGGAGAGCGATGGCGGGCGATCGCCAGAAAGGCATCCCGGAATGATAGATCGCAAAGTGGAAGGAGCATCCGATAACCATAACACATTCAGAAGTATGTGCTGAGACTTTTAGGTTTGCACATTGATAGGCAATAGTTATCAGCATGGGTATGGAACTACGGCATCTAAAATATTTCGTGGCGGTGGCAGAAACCTTGAATTACCGGCGAGCCGCCGAGCTTCTGCACGTGTCGCAGCCCGCTCTCAGCAAGCAGATCAAGGATCTGGAAAATGATCTGGGCGCACAATTATTTATCAGGAACACGGGCGGAGTCCTGCTGACTCCGGCGGGAGCATCCTTTCTGGAAGACGCCCGTGACGTGCTCGAAAGGGTCGAATTCGCAACTACAGCGGCGCGGGCAACCGAGGCCGGACGGACGGGGCGACTCGTGGTCGGCAGCTTGGGCCGCGTATCGGCGGGTTTCCTCGCGCCTGCGCTGGCTGCGTTCAGCGCCGAGTTTCCGCAGGTCGAGGTAACGTTGCACGAGGCGCCGGTTTCCGATCAGCTTCAGGCACTGCGAGTTGGGCGGATCCAAATCGCTTTGACGACAGGTCCCGTGACCGCCCTCCCGCCCGGGTTCGATTCAGCCAAAGTGCTCGCCTCGCGCAGCGCGGTGGCAATGGCGCGCGAACATCCGCTGGCTGCGCGGCCGTCGGTCTCGTTAGTGGAGCTGGCGGGCGAATCCGTGGTGGGCGTGAGTGACAACGGGCGGACCGGGCATCAACAGTGGATGGAAGGCATATTTGCAGCGCGCGGCATTCAGCACCGGCCGATCAAGTCAGTGAACGGGTTAGAGTCGCTGATGGCAATGGTCGCCGGAGGACACGGCGTGTCTATCCTCCTGCCCTACATGCGCACCCGCGGCGACAACACAATCGTCTACCGACGCATCAAGGAGAGCGGCGACGATCTGCTCGTGCACTTGATGGCGGTCTGGCGCAAGGGCGGAGGCTCGCAGCTCGCGCGGAATTTCATCGAAGTGCTCGGCGCGTGCATGGAGACGCAGCGACGCATCTGACCGACAGTCCATCGTTGCACCACCCTTTCGGGGCTACTTTTTAGGCACCTTGGTATTGCTCCATCTACCTCTGATGGCACAATAAAGCAATGATAATCGTTGTATCTCCTACTTCGCCAACCCGCCTCCGAAATAAAATCCGCTGATCGCGGCCGCCATCTGGGTGTGGACGGGGAGAATCACATAGCCGCTCATCTGCTCGAAGCGCATTCTGTCGATGGACTCGAAGATGAACCAGAATCCCCTACTCTTTTCAGCATAGGCATAGAACACCGGTGTTTGCGGAAAGAATGCTGCCAGGACAAACGGGGCGATGAATACGGCGAAGAGGACGGCCAACACAATAATTCGCCGGGTGAGCGGGCCGCCCGCCGGAATGAAGTCGCGGGCCTTCTGGCGGTCGTCCATGACAACGCCGGCTTGTCGCGCCCATAGGTCGGCCTGATGCTTTTGCGCCTCCATCTGCTTGTTCTTGAGCTTGATC
>JBNGDM010000118.1:0-9564 GCA_049975105.1 Rhodovulum sp.
GCCAACGGCCATGACGGGATCGTGCGCGACGGGATCATCGTGAACGACGAAACCGTCGAGGCGCTGGTCAAGATGGCACTGGCGCAGGCCGAGGCGGGGGCCGACATCCTGGGCCCGTCCGACATGATGGACGGGCGGATCGGGGCGATGCGGTCGGCGCTGGAAAAGGCGGGCCATTCGGACGTGACGATCATGTCCTACACCGCGAAATACGCCAGCGCGTTCTACGGGCCGTTCCGCGATGCGGTCGGCGCCTCGGGGGCGCTGAAGGGCGACAAGAAGACCTATCAGATGAACCCGGCCAATTCCGACGAGGCGATCCGGCTGGTCGAACGCGACCTGATGGAAGGCGCGGACATGATCATGGTCAAGCCCGGAATGCCCTATCTCGATATCTGCCGCCGGGTGAAGGACGAGTTCGGATGCCCGACCTATGCCTACCAGGTGTCGGGGGAATACGCGATGCTGATGGCGGCGGCCCAGAATGGCTGGCTGGACCGGGAAAAGGTGATGATGGAGAGCCTTCTGAGTTTCAAGCGCGCGGGCTGCGACGGCATCCTGACCTATTTCGCCCCCGAGGCGGCCAAGGTTCTGCGCGGCGCGTGATCCGGAGACGCGAGGGGCGCGCGCGGGCAAGGAATCGCCGCCGCGCGCGTCTGCGGGCGTGACAGCGCGCGCGTCGATCTCTATAGTTTGTGGCAAAGGTCGAAAAGACCACAACAAGAGGCATGGCAGCAATGCGAGACGGCAAGATGACGAGCCTGTATTCCCGACGCGGTTTCATCGGCGCGATGGGCGCCACGACGGCCTTGGCCGCCTGCGGCAACGGCGTAGGCAGCCAGGGCGGCGCCACGATCGATTCCCGCGTGGACGGCACGCGTGACTACCTGTTCAGCCGCTATCCCGGCACGATGGACCTGGCCAACAAAGCGCAGGGCATCCTGTGGATGCCGCTGATCACCAAGGCCGGGCTGTGGTTCGGCGGTGCCTATGGACGCGGCGCGCTTCGTGTGGACAACGTAACCGTGGATTACTACTCGGCTACCCAAGCAAGTTTCGGCCCCCAGATAGGCGCCCAGCAATACGCCCACGCGCTGTTCTTCATGACCCCCGAGGCCCTTCGGAAATTCCGCTCTGGTCCGGGCTGGTCGGCCGGGGCGGATTTGGAATACGCCTTCATGGACGACGCTGGCGCGGTAACGGCGGATACGCTGACCTCTCTCGATCCGGTGATTGCGCTGGTTTTCGGCCAGCAAGGCCTGATCGCTGGCGCTTCGCTGGAGGGCACGAAATATACCCGCATCATTCCCTGACCGGCTCTGCCTACCAAGCCAATTAGGGATCAATCCAGTCCAGGCACGCGACCAATGCCGCGTGCCTGCTGTGTGTTTGTGCTATCCCATGGCCCGAAGACGCCGGATCAGACTGGAGGTATCCCAGCGTCCGCCGCCGAGTTTCTGAACATCCTTGTAGAACTGGTCGACCAGCGCAGTCACCGGAAGGCTCGCGCCGTTCTCGTCGGCGGTTGCGAGGCAAATTCCAAGGTCCTTGCGCATCCAGTCCACTGCAAAGCCGAAATCGAACTGGTCCTCGATCATCGTCTCGTAGCGGTTGACCATCTGCCAGCTGCCCGCGGCGCCACCGCCGATCACCTCGACCACCGCGCGCCCGTCAAGCCCCGCCTTCTCGGCGAAGTGAAGCCCCTCGGCCAGCCCCTGCACCAGCCCGGCGATGCAGATCTGGTTGACCATCTTGGTCAACTGGCCCGCGCCGCTGTCGCCCAGCCGCTTGCACAGCTTGCCATAGGCCGCGATCACCGGCTCGGCGCGGGCGAAGGCCGCCGCGTCGCCGCCGCACATCACCACCAGCTGGCCATTCTCGGCGCCCGCCTGCCCGCCGGAAACCGGCGCATCGACGAAAGCCACGCCGCGTTTGCCCGCGGCGGCATGCATTTCGGCGGTGACCTTGGCCGACACCGTGGTGTGATCGACGAAGACGGTGCCCTCGGCCATCCCGGCAAAGGCGCCGTCAGGCCCGGTGCAGACCGCGCGCAGGTCGTCGTCATTGCCGACGCAGGCCATCACGAAATCGGCACCCTGCGCGGCCTCGGCGGGCGTGGGCGAGAAGCGGCCGCCATGGGTGACCACCCAGGCCTCTGCCTTGGCGGTGGTGCGGTTGTAGACGGTGACCTCGTGGCCCTTGGCAGCCAGATGGCCGGCCATCGGCCCGCCCATCACCCCCAGTCCCAAAAACGCGACTTTCGCCATTGCCTCTCCCCCTCGTTGCAGTCGACCGCGTTTGCCCCTAACTAACGGCCCCATCCGGGGCGTCAACAACGGGGCGGACATGGCCGGGCTCTTCCGCTGGCTTCTGCGGCTGTTCACGGCCGCTATCATCCTGGCTGCTCTGGCCGGGACGACCGCATATTACCTGGCCGCAAGGTCCCTGCCCGACTATGACGACACGCTTGCGATCGCCGGGCTGGAGGCGCCGATCGAGATCGTGCGCGACAACGCGAACGTGCCCCATATCTTCGCCGCCTCTGATACCGACGTGTTCTTCGGGCTGGGCTTTGCCCATGCGCAGGACCGGCTGTGGCAGATGACGATGTTACGGCGCACCGCACAGGGCCGGCTGTCGGAACTCTTCGGTGAAAGAACTTTGAAGCTCGACGAGTTGATCCGACGGCTGGACATATACGCGCTGGCGCAGAGTTCGGTAAAGGCACAGGATCCTTATACAAAGGCCGCACTAGAGGCCTATGCGGCAGGGGTGAACGCGTGGATCGCACGGGTGAACGCCGATGCTCGCGGTCGTGGTGCGCCCGAGTTCTTTCTTTTCTCGCCGGAAGTGGCACTCTGGCAACCGGCGGACTCCGTGGCAATCGCCAAGCTAATGGGGCTGCAGCTTGCGACCCACCTTGAAACCGAGGTCCTTCGCGCACGCGTTTCTTTGCTGCTGGACGACGACGCGCGGGTGCGTGACCTGTTGCCCGATGCGCCGGGCCCCGGAATGGCCACCTTGCCCGACTATGCCACGCTGGCTCCCGGTATCGCCCCCTCTGCCGCACCCCTGGACCGGGCCGAACTGGGTCCGTTCTCGCCGATCCTGCCCCGTGCCTTCGCCTCGGCATCCAACGCCTTTGCCGCCGCGCCCAGCCGATCCGCCGCAGGAGGCACGCTGCTGGCCAGCGATCCACATCTTGGGTTCTCGGCACCATCGATTTGGTATCTTGCCCGCCTGGAACTGTCCTCGGGCGGGGTGATCGGCGGCACGATTCCCGGTATGCCGGCCATCCTCGCGGGGCGCTCGGCGCGATTGGGCTGGGGAATGACGTCTTCCTATCTGGACGATCAGGACGTGTTCTTGGAACAGCTGAACCCCGAAAATGCCGAGGAATACCGGACCCCCGATGGCTTTCGTTCTTTCGACACACGGCGCACGATCATCCGTGTCGCCGATGGCGCGCCGAAAACGATTACCTTGCGTTGGACCGAAAACGGCCCCGTCCTGCCGGGCGACAATTTTGGACTGGGCTCGATTACGCCGCCCGGGCATGTTACCGCCTTGGGCTGGACGCTGCTGAACGCCGCCGACACTTCGATGAGCGCCGCTTTGAAACTGATGCGGGCGCAAGACGTTCAAGCTGCGCTTGAGGCTGGACGGTTCTACATCGCGCCCTCGCAAAACCTGGTCGTGGTCGATCAAGAAAAGATCGCGATGCAAACCATCGGCGCGATGCCGCGAAGGCTGGCCGGCCACCAGAGCAAGGGCCGCCTGCCGGTGCCCGGCTGGAAGGAAGAGAACCGCTGGCAGGGTTGGTTGAACTACGCCGCGAACCCGCGTTTCTTAGACCCCGCAAGTGGAATCCTGGGTAATACCAACAACAAGACCGTGGACCGTCCGTTTCCTTTGCACGTCAGCTTCGACTGGGGCGACACCCAGCGCATCCAACGCTGGAAGCGATTGATGGAAAGCCGTGAGGTTCATACCCGCGAGAGCTTCATCGAGGCACAGCTAGATACCGTGTCGTTCACGGCGCGCGCGCTCCTGCCTTTGATCGGGCGGAATCTGTGGTTCACCGGTGAACCCGCTCCGCTCGGAAGTCCCGAGCGCCGCCGGCAACGGGCGCTGGAACTGCTGGCCGACTGGAACGGCGACATGAACGAGCATCTGCCCGAACCCCTGATCTATGCCGCCTGGCTGCGGCGTTTGCAGGATCGGCTGATCCGCGACGAGCTGGGCCCGCTCGCGAACGAGTTCAACCATGTCGAGCCACTTTTCATCGAACGGGTGTTCCGCGACATCGACGGTGCAAGCGCCTGGTGCGACATTCGGCAATCGGGCGCGGTGGAAAGCTGCACCGAGATCGCCCGCCGGTCGCTGGACGAGGCCTTGCTATGGTTATCCGAGACCTACGGCGGCTCGCTGGAATCTCTGCGCTGGGGCGCGGCGCATCAAGTCTGGCACGATCACCCGGTGTTGGGCGAGGTGCCGTTCCTGAAATGGTTCGTGAACATCCGGCAGCCGACATCGGGTGGTGACAGCACCTTGAACCGCGGGCTGACCAAGGGCACCGACCCGTTCCCCTTTGCCAATGTCCACGGTGCCGGGTTCCGCGGCGTCTACGATTTCGCCGATCCCGACAGTTCCGTCTTCATCCTTTCCACGGGCCAGTCGGGTCATCCGCTCAGCCGCCACTACGACGATCTGGGCGAGTTGTGGCGCAGGGGCGAGTACATCCCGATGAGCCTGGACCCCGATCTGGCACGCGCCGCCTCGGTGGGTGTTACACGCCTCGTACCCAAGATGCAGTGAACCGGTACCCACGTCTAAGGACGGCATGCTCGCTCGGCGCCGATGCATTTCGCATCAACGTCAGGATCGGAGCGAGCGCAGCGCCTTGGAGGGTCCCGAAGCCGAATTCGAGACGCGCTGCGAACAGGGGGATGGACGAGACCTGCTCGATGGGCATGACGCGACAGTCTTTCACCCGCGAGTCTGCGATCCGTCGCTACCCTTACAAGAGGCGCGATGCCGCCCCTCAAAGCGGCGACGCGATGCGCACCCGCGCAACGAACGAGCAATCAAAGCGGCGCCGTGGGCCCTTTAGCTGCCCCAGATCTTGCGCACGTAGGCGCGGGTTTCTTCATAGGGAGGAACACCGCCATGCCGTTCTACCGCCTCCGGGCCTGCGTTGTAGGCGGCCAGAGCCAATCGCCAAGACCGAAACCGGTCGAATTGACGCCGCAAATAGCGGGCACCGCCCTCAAGGTTTTCGCGCGGATTTCGAGGGTTTACGCCCAGGCGGCGCGCCGTATCGGGCATCAGTTGCGCCAGCCCGATGGCCCCCTTGTGCGACACGGCACCGGGATTCCATCCGGATTCCTGCTGCACCAGCCGCAGGAACAAATCCTCCGGCACCCCATGGCGCCGGGCTACCGTTCTGGCGATATTGAGAAACTCGCCGCGATAACGGCCAGTGTAGGCCAGCGATCCGCCGCGCGAGGGTGTCACGACGCGCTGCGGCTGAAGCCGGACCGAGTTCGAGTATTGCTGCGCCGCACGGCCATCAAGCACCCGCGTCTGCGACTTGAAAAGAGCTGTGCGAGCCTTGGACGAAACGGTCGTCTCGGCATGTACCGACCCTACAGCCATCCCCAACAGCGCCAGGGCCGCCATCGCTTTCGATAACACCACTGTCTCTCTTCAGGTTCGTTTCTCGGACTGGCGGACTATAGGCAAAAACGCGGCGCTGGACCAGCCCCGCGGTCTGACGGCGCCGCATAAGGCTCGATCGAGGCGGCGCGCTTTATCTTCAAGGGGAAATTCGCCTTCCCTTGCGCCGCTTGGGGTGGTGTAAACGAAGAGACATCCGGCGATCAGATTCGAGAGGGAGCAGCCACATGGCGGGTTCGGTGAACAAGGTCATTCTAATCGGCAATCTCGGCCGCGACCCCGAGGTCCGCAGCTTTCAGAACGGTGGCAAAGTATGCAACCTGCGCCTCGCGACCTCGGAGAACTGGAAGGACCGAAACACCGGCGAACGCCGGGAAAAAACCGAATGGCATTCAGTGGCTATTTTCTCGGAACCGCTCGTCCGGATCGCAGAGCAGTACCTGCGCAAAGGCTCCAAGGTTTATATCGAGGGACAACTCGAGACCCGCAAATGGCAGGACCAATCGGGCCAGGATCGTTATTCGACCGAAGTCGTGCTGCGCCCGTATCGCGGCGAGCTGACGCTTCTGGACAGCCGCGGCGAAGGGGGCGGCAGCTATGGTGGCAGCGGTGTCAGTTACGGAGGTGGCTATGACCAGGGCCGAAACGACGATTTCGGCGGCGGGCGCGGCTCGGGTGGGGGTGGCCCCGCCCCGGCGGGCGATCTCGACGACGAGATCCCGTTCTAGAGTGCACCAGGTCGTGGCAAAGCGTGACGTGAAAGGGCGAGAGCGGTGACTTGGTCGTTTCCCATCGGCCACCTCTTCGGGTCCGAGTTGCGCGTGCATGCCACCTTTTTTCTTCTGTTGGCTTGGATCGGTGCTGCGGCATGGATCGCTTCGGGACCTTTGGCGGCGCTGATCAACGTGATCTTCGTGCTCGCCCTCTTCGCCTGTGTCGTGGCGCATGAATTCGGCCACGCACTGATGGCCCGCCGCTTCGGGATTGCCACGCCCGACATCACGCTGTTGCCGATCGGCGGACTGGCGCGTCTGGACCGGATGCCGGAGAAGCCCGGCCAGGAAATCGCGGTGGCGCTGGCCGGTCCGGCGGTCAACGTCGTCATCTGGGCCATTTTGGTTGCGTTGGGTGCCGAGACCGACCTGGAAAAACTCGCTGCGCTGGACCAGGGCGGCATCGCTGGTTTCTGGGGCAAGCTGGCGGCGGTCAATCTTTTCCTTGTGCTGTTCAACATGATCCCGGCCTTCCCGATGGATGGTGGGCGGGTATTCCGGGCCGCGCTGGCCTACGGTATGGGCCGCGTCGCCGCCACCCGGTTCGCCGCGCGCGCGGGCCAGGCGCTGGCCTTCGTGTTCGGCTTTCTCGGGCTGACCTGGGGCAGCCCGGTGCTGGTGCTGATCGCGATCTTCGTCTTCGTGGCCGCGGGCGCCGAAAGCGCCGATGTCAGCCTGCGCGACATGGCGCGGCACATGCGGGCGCGCGACGCGATGATCACCCAGTTCGAGGCGCTGCAACCCGCGGACACGCTGCAGGTAGCCTCGAACGCGGTGATCCGCACCACCCAGCACGAGTTCCCCGTGGTCGATGCCGGCGGGGGGCTGCGCGGGTTCCTGACCCGTAACGCGCTGTTTGCTGCGCTGGCCGAGGGCAACAGGATGCGGGCAGTGACCGAGGCGATGACCGAGGGCATACCCAGCGTGCCGCTGGCCGCACCGCTGGATGCGGCACTCGATGCGCTGCAGGATACGGGTGCCCCGGCGGTGGCGGTCGTCGAGCCTTCGGGCCGGATGATCGGCTATATCACGCGCGAGAATATCGGCGAGTTGATGGTGATCTCGGGGCGCGAGGCCCGCGTCTGAGGCGGGCCTTCGTCGGGGGGTCAGGTGCCGGAGATGTTAGCAAGGCGTACCTGCCGGGCGGCCTTGAGGCGCGCGAAATCCTCGCCCGCGTGATAGCTGGATCGGGTCAATGGCGTGGCGGACACCATCAGGAAGCCCTTGCCATAGGCCGCCTTTTCATAGGCGGCGAATTCCTCGGGCGTTACGAACCGCGCCACGGCGTGGTGCTTGGGCGTGGGCTGGAGGTATTGGCCAATGGTCAGGAAATCCACATCCGCTGCGCGCAGGTCGTCCATCACCTGGTGCACCGCCTGGCGTTCCTCGCCCAGCCCCACCATGATGCCGGACTTGGTGAACATCGCGGGGTCGATTTCCTTGACCCGTTGCAACAGCCGCAAGGAATGGAAATAGCGCGCGCCGGGCCGCACCTCGGGGTACAGCCCGGGCACGGTTTCGAGGTTGTGGTTGAACACGTCCGGTTTCGCCGCGACCACGGTTTCCAGCGCCGCGGGCGGGCATTTCAGGAAATCCGGCGTCAGCACCTCGATCGTGGTGTCCGGCGCGCGGTGGCGGACGGCGCGGATGGTCTGCGCGAAATGCTCGGCGCCGCCATCTTCCAAGTCGTCGCGGTCGACCGAGGTGATCACCACGTGTTTCAGGCCAAGCTTGGCCACCGCATCGGCGACCCGGCCCGGCTCGAACATGTCGAGGGCCTGCGGTTTGCCGGTCGCCACGTTGCAGAAGGTGCAGCCGCGGGTGCAAATTTCGCCCATGATCATCATGGTGGCGTGGCCATGCGCCCAGCATTCCCCGACATTTGGGCAGCCTGCCTCTTCGCAGACGGTGGCCAGCCCGTGTTCGCGGATCACCCGATGGGTATCCTGATAGCCGTGGCCACCCGGGGCGCGGACGCGGATCCAGGCTGGTTTCTTCGGCTGGGCATTGTCGGGGCGGTGCGCCTTTTCGGGGTGGCGCTGGCCGGGAATCTTGACGTCGCGCGGGCTCATGGGGCCTCCGGTGCTTGCACGGTTCACTTAACGCCCGGGGACCGAGTTGTCCAACCCCTCGACGGGGATACGGGCGCGGGCATGGGCTGTCAGCTGGTCGCCCGCCTCGGCCAGAAGTTCGACAAGCCCCGTAAACCAACCGTCATCGCGCGACAGTCGGCGTCGGACAAGGCCAAGCCGCCGCGCGGGTTCGGGCGGGCCGAACCGCCGGACCGTCAACCCGGGGCTGGCCGATTGCTCGGATTGCAGGGCGATCTCTGGCAGGAAGGTCAACCCGAACCCCTCCGCTACCAGCCCGCACAGCGTCGCCAGCGACGAGGCACCAAGATCGACCCGCGTCGCGTCGCGCTTCATCGCGCAGACCTCGAGCGCCTGGTCGGACAGGCAGTGCCCCTCTTCCAGCAAGAGCAGCCTGTCGGGGTCGAGCGCTGCGGGGCGGATGCCCTCGGCCCCTGCCCCCAGCGCGGCGATCTGCGCGGCGGAGCCGGCCAGCAGGAAGCGGTCTTCGAACAGGTCCCGTTCTACCAGATCGACCCGGCCCGTGGGCACCGCCACCAGTGCCGCGTCCAGCCGTCCGTCGGCCAGGTCAACCAGAAGACGGTCCGTCAGGGCCTCGCGGATGCCGAGGTCCAGGGACAGGTTCTGCGCCCGCAACATGGGTAGCGCCACCGGCAACAGATAGGGCGCCACGGTCGGTATCACGCCCAGGGACAACCGCCCGCCCAGCCCGCTTTGCCAGCGCGCGGAATCCTTGAGCGCGCGCATTTCCTCCATCACCCTGCGGGCATGGCGCAACAGGTCGTGCCCGGCCGGAGTCAGCACCACGTCGCGGGGCTTGCGCTCGACCAACTGGACGCCCAGCATCGCCTCGAGTTCGCGGATCTGGACCGACAGCGCAGGCTGGCTGACATGCATCGTTTCGGCGGCGCGGCCGAAATTGCGGGCCTCGGCAAGCGCGATGAAATAGGACAGCTGGCGCAGGGTGATGTTCATAAGCCCCTGCTATCAGAACGAGCACCCTAGGCAACCCGGGCCTATCA
>JBNGDM010000119.1:0-9428 GCA_049975105.1 Rhodovulum sp.
GCCGGTGGATGTCGGCCTCGGCGGCAGGGCCGTCGGTGACGCCGTTGATGTAGAGCTGAAAGGCCCGGTCGAAGGCCGCTTTCGTCCGGGCCGCGGCGCGTTCAAACCGCGCCCGGTCGCGCCGCGCCTCGCTTTGCAGGCGCATGCGTTCGGCGTGGTATTCCTTCAGGTAGGTCCGGACATAGACAGAGTCTTTCAACTCGCGCCCGAGGCTTTCGAAGACGGCGGCCTCGATCCGGTCGATGCGCATCTCGAGGCGGTTCCGGCACGAGCCGCTCTCGGTTCGGGTCGAGCAGCGGCCCCAGACGGACTCGCCCCTGGTCTTCGAGATCGCGATGCCGCCGCCACAACACCCGCAGCGGAGCAGCCCTGAGAACGGACGCTTCGGCCTGGCGAGGCCGCGCCCGCGACGTATGCCGGTCTGACCGGTCGTCCGGTCCACGCGGCGCAACTGGACGCGGTCCCACAGCGGTTGCTCCACGATCCGCAGATGGGGGGCCGGTGCCCGCTGCCAGTCGCTTTCCGGATTCGGTCGGCTGACGCGCTTGCCTGTTTCGGGGTCCCGGATCATCTTGACCCGGTTCCAGACGATCTCGCCGCGGTAGATCTCGTTGCTCAGGATGCCATACCCGATCAGCCTTCTCCGGCGTACGGATGCGCTGGACATCAGCCCGCTGCGCGAGCTCGCTTGTGGCTAAACCTTCCGCAGCGAAGCTCCCATTTGGCGTTTGCATGGAAATAGCCCAAAAAGCGGGGGGCTAGCCCCCCGAGTTTGTTCGAAAGGGAGTTTTTCTTGGCGGTTCAGCGCGCCGGCACACTGTCCGAGGTGGACAAAACGCCGGCGCGGGCCGCAGCTTCCTGCACGGCAGCCACGAAGGCTTCGCGTTCCTTGTGGATCAGCTTGACCCTCTGGCCTCGTTCGAACCCGCCCGAGGTGTAGATCTGCACCATTTCGTGCAGTGTATAGTCCCCGGGGTTCACGTCGATTTCCTTGGCGATTTGATCGCTCGCTGCAACAGGCGAAGCCAGACCAAGCGCCAAGGCGAAGATAGCGGTTTTCTTGAACATCTCTCTTCCTCCAGTTTGTGGTTCGTCCCCAAACGATCGGGACCTGCCAACCATGAGGAAGGAGCGTCATTTTACCGTCATCGCCCATCCTAAATGGTGGGCCTCGATTGAGCACTCCGGAACGCGACAATCCAGTGGGGGCACCAAATCATTGGTGAGTGCGTTGTTTGATCAAAGAAAGACTCGTCTTCGCCGTGGCACGCGCTTGGCCGGTCGCAGCACCGAGTCTCCTCGAAGCCACGTCAAGAAACCAAGCAATCCACGACTTTGAACATGAGGCTAGATTTGTCGCGTAGAGCTCGACCCTGATGCTCTCCGCTTTGTGCATGGAAATCCGCAGTCGGGATAACGCCAAAATCAGCAAAGCCCGCTTCCTGCGGATTGCTGACGCTCGTGTCGGTAATCGTTCGGCTGATCTGGAAACACGAAACGGACTTTCGCTGGGCGGCAGCCTGACGAACCATCCCAACGGGCCCTGGCATACCGAGTGGCGCACTCCTGCGCGAAATGTTGGCCGACTGGGAAGAGGCCAGCGTGTGGTTTTGCGGCCGGCGGCCTTTGACGAGGCGCTGCGCGAGGATCTGGTCGCCAACGGCCTGCGCCGCGCTGATTCCTTCCGGGGACTATTCAACATGCGCTGACCGGCGCCGCCTGGATCCGCGACAGGATTCGGACAGTCTCGTCCGTCAAGACGGCGGAAAATCCCGAATGGCGTGATGGCAAGACCAAGCGCCTTTTCGGGTCACGCGGGCCCTTTCGCCGACGTTCTTGGGCGAGATGATGAATGTCGCCTTGACGGCTTTCCGTTCGGGCCGGGGCAGGCGGCGATTCCCCCACGTTCCTACGCCGGGTTCAATTCCGCGCTTCCGGATCGCTGGCGGGGTCAAATATCCATCGTCAGTCCAATGAACTGTTCGAATGCGGGCGCGATGCGGCGTTGCGGACGACTGGCGACGTATTCCCATCGCACATATAGTTCCGTCGGCAAGGTCGTCGCGACTTGGCTTCCGCTTGGCCTGCGACGTAACTCGATGATCTTGGAACGTGGTCTGGACACAATGACAGGTAAGAAGGCGGCGCGCCACAAGCAGATCCTGGCGGAGCTCACGACAACGCCCACGATGCGGGTCAGCGCACTGTCAGAGGTGCTCGGCGTGACCACCGAAACGATCCGGCGCGACCTCGACGATTTGACCCGTCAGGGTCTGATCAGCCGTACCTATGGGGGCGCGATGCTGCGTCAGCAGGCGGAACCGACCCTGACCCAGCGCCACAATGAACTGGTCACAGAGCGTGAGGCGATCGCGCGTATCGCCGTGCCGATGCTAAAGGATGCAAGGGTCATCATGATCGGTTCGGGTGCGACCACGGTCCATGTCGCCCGCCGCCTGGTCTATGAATTGAACAACATCACCGTGATTACGCACTCCTTCGGGGTCGCCACCGCGCTGGCCTTCAACCCCACGATTTCGGTGATGATGGCGCCGGGTCTTTACCATTCGGGCGAGGGCGCGATGCACGGCGCACAGACAGTCCGGTTCCTGTCGGACTTCACGGCCGATTGGGCGGTGCTGGGCGCCAGCGGCCTGTCGCCGGACGGCCCCAGCGATGCGCTGATCGAGGCGGCGGATGTCTACTCGGCGATGCTGCGGCAGGCCACACGCCGGATGGTGGTGGCCGACCATACCAAGTTCGACCGGATGTCCACCGCGCGTTACGCGCGGTGGAGCAATATCGATGTGCTGGCCAGCGACCGGATGCCCACCGGCCCGATGGCCGCGGCGTTGAAACGTGCCGAGGTGGAAACGCTCGTCGCGCCCAAGTGACGACTCATGCCAGAATATCGGCGAGCGTATCGGCGAACTGATCGGCTTCGTCCCGGGTCAGGCACAACGGCGGGCGCACCTTCAGCGTGGCGCCGAATCGCCCGGCAGCCCCGATCAATACGCCCCGCGCCTTGAACTCGTCGATCACCTGGACTGCGAAATCCGGGTCCGGGGTCATGTCCCGCGACGGATCGCAAAGATCGACGCCGATGAACAGGCCCGCCCCGCGCACCGCCGCGACCCTTGGGTCGGTTTCGGCCAGCTCGGACAGACGGTCCAGCAGGTGCCGTCCGGTGGTGCGCGCGTTGTCTTGCAGGCCCTCGTCCTCGATCACGCGCAGCACGGCGGCCCCGGCGGCGGCGGCCACCGGGTTGCCACCGAAAGTGTTGAAATAGCCCACATCGGTGCAGAACGCTGCCAGGTGATCGGGGCGGGCTGCCATGCCCGCCATGGGAAAACCGTTGCCCATGGGTTTGCCCATGGTGACGATGTCGGGCTCTACCCCGTGGCGGGCAAAGCCCCAGAAGGCATCGCCCGTGCGGGCAAAGCCGGGTTGTACCTCGTCGGCGATGAACAGCCCGCCGGCCTCCCGGATCACCTGGATAGACGGGCGCAGGAAGCCTGCCGGATCGGCAAAAATCCCGTCGCTGGAAAAGATCGAGTCCACGATCAGAGCGGCGGGCTTCAGCCCCCGCTTGTCGAGTTCGGCGATGGCCGCGCGCAGGCTGGCGGTGAATCCGTCGGCGATGTCCGGCCCGTAATTTTCCTCTGATGGGGTGGGGATGGCGACTACGTATTTCGGCAGGCTGCCCCGTTTCAACGCAGACGGAGAAACCTCGGTCACGAGGGCGGTGTTGCCGTGATAGGCGTTCTCGGTGACGATCACTCCCGTTCCCCCGGTGGCCTTGCGCGCCACCCGCAGGGCCAGATCGTTGGCCTCGCTGCCCGAACAGGTCAGCACCACGTTCGACAGCGGCGCCGGAAGCTTGGCCTTCAGCGCCTCGAGGTAGGCGTCGACCACGTCCACAATATAACGGGTGTTGGTGTTAAGCCGCGCCATCTGGTCGGCCACGGCGCGCACCACCTCGGGATGGCTGTGCCCGACCGAGGGCACGTTGTTGTAGAAATCCAGGTATTTCCGGCCATCCGCCGCCGTCATCCACGCGCCCGAGGCCGACACCATCTGGATCGGTTCGCGGTAAAACAGGACAGAGGCCGCGCCAAGGTTGTCCAGCCGCCGCGCCACGGCGGGGGCGGCGGTTTCGGCCTGCGCCTTGTCAAAGGCGTTCATGTCCAGAATCGGGCGCACGGTACCCCTGGAATCGACGTTCATGCCGCGCCCTCGCCTAGGTAGGCTTCAGCCAGATCAAGCGTGCCCTCGGTATAGGCCTCCAGCCCGGCCTCGCGGGCGGTTTCGGTTTCGCGGTGGCTCGCGATCCAGGCGGTTAGCAGAAGCCGGCGGAACATGATGAAGGTCGGGATCATCTCCACATGTTCGTCCGACAACGCGGCGACGCCGCGATAGCCCCGCACCCACGCCTCTTGCAGGTCGGGCACGATCGGGTTGGTTTCCAGGAAAGAAATGGCCGCGGCGAAATCGTAGATGAACCAGGAAAAGCCGCAATCGTCAAAGTCGATCACGCCCAGCCTGTCCCCGTCCACCAGCAGGTTGGCCAGCCGTAGATCGGCGTGCACCAGCCCGAACCGGTCGGGCCCGTCGCCATAGGCGGCCAGCCTGTCGCACAGCGCATCGCTGAGCCGTTCCAGCGTCTTGCGCCCCTCGGTCGTCAGGCCCAAAGCTTCGCGCCAATCTCCCCACAGCGGCGCATCACCGAAGGCGGTGTCGTGGTTCCAGGTCTTGCGCGTGAACCCGGCGGGCGGGGTCCAACTGCGTGCATGAGCGTGCAGGCGCGCGCTGATCGCGCCCAGGGTTTCGAAGCCGGCGGCAAGGTCGCCCTCGGGATCGGGCTCTTGGCCAGGCATGAAATCAAAGGCGACCACATGGCGAATCTGGCCGTCATCCTCGAAACGCGCGATCAGGTTGCCATCGGCCATGGGCAGAGGCGCGGGGGTCTCGACGGCCCCGTTTTGCCGCAGCGCAGCAATCCATGCGAGTTCCGAGGCGATCTCACTCTCTTTGTGGTAGTTCGGCCTGTGAACTCGCAGAATTATGGGCGAGTCGCGCCCTGGATCATCGGCCCGGAAGGTCGCGTTCTCCGACAGGCTCAGCAGTCGCACTTCCGTGTCAGGGGCCAAGTTCCATTGACCCAAAAGCCCCTTTGCGCCTGCCTGCAGACGATCCACGAAATCACTGTGATAGAGACCAGCCATTGCGTTGCCCTTTTTATTTGCGCTTTCAAAACCTCTATGCGCAGAGGTTGTGACTTGCAACATTTTTGCTTGCCAATATCCAAAAAAGCGGGAATCGTCAGGCTCAGGATCTGCGCTGCAATCACGCGCTGACGCTACATGGGCGAACTGACGGCCGCGGCCGGTAAGCGCCTGCCAATACAGAAGAGGACATCGCCATGACCATGACCCGCCGTGCCTTCACCGCCAGCTTGGGCGCGCTAGCCGGCAGCGCCGCGCTGTTGCCCGGCCGCCCCGCGCTGGCCTCCCGCGAGAACGAGCTGAACATCCTGTGCTGGGAAGGCTACAACACCGACGATGTTCTGAGCCCCTTCCGCGAGATGCACCCCGGCGCCACCGTCCGTGCCGAAAGCGGTACGTCGGACCCCGACATGATCAACAAACTACGCGCAGGCGAGGTGAACGTCTGGGACCTGATCAATCTCAACCAGCCCTGGGCGCGGGGCCAGCTGCTGCCCGAGGGGCTGATCAAGCCGCTGAAAAAGGACCGTTTCCTACCCTATTTCGAGAACATGGCCCCGGAATTCTCGGCGCCCTATCCGCTGGCATTTGCGGATAATGGGGACTTGATCGGTATGCCGCAGCGTTATGGCCCGTTCTCCTTCGTCGTCAACACCGACAAGATCAGCCGCGAAATGGCCGAGGACCAAGGCTGGAAGCTGTTCCTCGATCCCGCCATGGCCGGGCGCTACGGCGTGCTGACCTACGACAACTGGAACCTGATCCACATGTGCCTGACGGGCGATCTGAACCCGTTCCAGCCGCTGGACGAGGCCGGGTTCGAAACCTTCGACGGGGTGGCCAAGCAGATCTTCGGCGGGGCCAAGCTGCTGACGGACGACCTTGTGGCGATGAACACCGCGCTGATCAACGGGGAGATCGACGCTTATTTCACCGGCGGCACCTACACCGCCAGCCCCGCGCGTCTGGACGGGCTGACCAATGTCCGTGGCATCACCCCGAAGTCGGGCCCGATCGACGGCAAGGGCGGCGTGGTCTGGATTGAGCTGACCTCGCTGGTCAACAATCCCGATCCCTCGCCGCTGGCAGAGGATTTCCTTGAATTCGTACAGCAACCCGAGATCTGCAAGGCCGTTGGTTTTGCAGAGGGCACCTACAACCCGGTGGCCCAGATGGGCGACCCAGACGTTGCTGCGCTGTGGGATGCCGAAGAGCGCGACGCAATCCAGTGGGACAGCCTGCCAGAAGAAATGGAGCGGTCGGTCGAGTACGACGTGGTCGCCGACTACGACAAGCTTATGCAGATCTACACCGCGGCCAAGCGCGGCTGAGCCCTTCCAAAATCCGGCCCCGTGCGCCCCGGCGCCGGGGCCGGTTTCATCAGGCGAAAGACAAAAGAATGAGCGATACCACGCCGATTTTGCGCATCAATGCCCTGACCAAGACGTTCAACGATTTCACCGCGCTGAACACCATCGACCTCAAGGTGCACGACGGCGAGTTCCTGGCGATCGTCGGCCCCTCGGGTAGCGGCAAGACCACGCTGATCCGGCTGTTGGTCGGCATGGACGAACCCACCGACGGCTCGATCTGGCTGCGAGACCAGCGGATCGATGAAATGCCTGCGAACAAACGGCCCACCTGCATGGTGTTCCAGTCGCTGGCGCTGTTTCCCCACATGACCGTGGGGCAGAACATCGAGTTTCCCCTAAAGCTGCGCAATGTTGCGCCAGAGGCGCGCAAGGCTCGCGCGCTGGAGCTGCTGGGCCTGCTGCGCCTGCCCGAGGATTATTATTCCAAGCGCATCGACCAATGTTCGGGCGGTGAACGGCAACGGGTGGCGCTGGCCCGCGCACTGGCCTTCGATCCCGAGATCCTGTTCTTCGACGAACCACTGTCGGCGCTGGACTACCGCCTGCGCAAGACGCTGGAAAAAGAGCTGAAGGATCTGCACGCCCGCACGGGCAAGACCTTCATCTACATCACACACAGCCTGGAAGAGGCGATGGTGATGTCTGACCGCATCGCCATCATGCGCGCCGGCCGGTTCGAGCAGATCGCCCCGGCCGAGGAAATCTATGCCCGGCCGGTCAGCCGGTTCGTCGCCGAATTCATGGGCGAGGTGAACCTTTTCCTGATCCGCGCGGGCCAGGCCGATGATGTGACGCTGTCGCCTGCCGCCGCAAGTGTCTTTGACGGCGCGACCGGCACATTGATGGTGCGGCCCGAAAGCCTGCGCTTTCTCAAAGGTGAGGAAGCGGCGGAACTGACCTTTTCCGGCCGGATCGAGGCTGAGTACCTGCTGGGCTCGCGCGTGCAATACACGATCAAGCTTGAAGGCGGGCAGCCTCTGATCGCCGAGGTGCTGCGAGAGAGCGCAATGTCCGGCGGCCCGGGCACGCCCGTTCGCCTCGGTTGTGACACCTCTGCCTGTCACCTGATCGCGGAGGCCTGATATGCAGCGCCGCGATCGTCAACTGGGCCTGCTTTACGCAGCCCCCCTTACGCTTTTCCTGGTCCTGTCCTTCCTGGCGCCGATCCTGCTGGTGGCTGGGTTTTCCACCATGCCGCCCAAGGTGTTCGACCTGGCGCATATGCCCGACTTTTCCGCCTATGAGGAATTCCTGCGCCAGGGCTACTGGAAATCCGTGGCCTGGTCGCTGGGCATGGCGCTGGTCGCCACGCTGATCCTGTTCGTGATCTGCTGGCCCTTGGCCTATGGCATGGCCAAGGTGTTCAAACGCTTCACCCTCGTGCTGACCATCGGCGTTGTGATGACGCTGTTCGTGTCGGAAAACATCCGGCTGTTCGGCTGGGTTCTGACCCTGATGAAGGGCGGGCTGATCGAGGGATACATGCGCCACTGGTTCGGCACCGGCTTCGACGGGTTGCTCTACAACGTGCCGTCGATCGTGTTTGGGCTGGTCTACGTCTACCTGCCCTTTATGCTATTCCCCTTGGCCCAAGGGATTGCCATGGTTCCCGACGATGCGCGGCAGGCGGCCTATGACCTAGGCGCCACGCGCTGGCAGATCCTGCGCGAGATCGAGCTGCCGCTGGCTGCCCCGGGCATCCTTGTGGGCAGTCTACTCTGCTTCGTGCTTTCGGCAGGTGCCATCGCCGAAAGCAAGCTGTTGGGCGGGCAGGCGGTGATCGTGATCGCCGACGAGGTCGAGACCGCCTTTACCTACGGGCAGAACTGGCCGCTGGGGGCCGCGCTGGCGATGGTGCTGATCGCCATCGTGGGCGGGCTGGCCATTTGGGGGATCGGCCGGGCCGATCTGGATCGCATGATCGGGAGGAAAGGCTGATGAAACCCTCTGCATTCACCCGCTTGGCCTTGCTGGTCTACGGGATCGCCATCCTTGCGTTCCTGTACCTGCCGCTGGTCTCGGTCGGTTTCGCCTCGGTGTCCAAGGGGCGCTACCTATCTTTCCCGATCCGGCGCTACGCCACCGGCTGGTATGGTGAGGCGATGGCCAGCGACACGGTGCGCGACCTGCTGTTCGTGTCGCTCAAGGTCGCAGGGATCGTCACCGTGCTGTCGGTCGTGATCGGCTTTTTCGGGGCGCTGGCCTTTGCCCGCTACAACTGGCGCTTTCGCAAGACTTATCAAAAGCTGATCCTGCTTCCGATCTTCTTTCCGCAGACGGTGCTGGGGCTGGCGCTATTGATGTGGTTCAACGCCATCGGCGTGATCCCCAGCTGGAAGACGGCGATCATCGCGCACATGGTCTGGATCGCCCCGATCGCCACGCTGATCATCTCGATCCGGGCTTACAGCTTCGACCCCGCGCTGGAAGAGGCCGCGCGCGACATGGGCGCTGGCACCTGGACCACCCTGCGCGAGGTCACGATTCCGTTATTGATGCCAGGGATCGTATCTGCGGGGCTTTTCGCCTTTTTGCTGAGCTGGGGCAACTTCCCGCTGTCGCTTTTCACTACTGGGGCGGATTCGACCCTGCCGGAATGGCTTTATGCCAAAATGGTGTCGGGCTACTCGCCGCTGGTGCCGACCGTGGGCATCCTGACGGTTGCTGCCTCTGCCACGCTGCTGGCTCTGGGGCTGACCGTGCCTTGGGTACTCAAAATCCTCAAACGCAAGACTGCCGCCTGAAAGACAAAGGAGAGTTCCACATGCTGACATCCATCGCAGGCAAGGCCACCATCGTTACCGGCGGCTCCAAGGGCATCGGCAAGGGC
>JBNGDM010000120.1:0-9413 GCA_049975105.1 Rhodovulum sp.
GCGCCCAACTGATGGACACGCGGAACATCCACCCGCCCGACCCGGTGGCCGCGTCCTACCAGCAATATTTCGACTCCGGCTGTTACGACCTGCGTTATCCCGGCCCCAACCAGGCCACCTGGGCGCGCGTGCTGGCGGATCTGCCCGCGGGCGGGCACGTGATCGACTATGGCTGCGGCAGCGGGCGATACCTGTTGCGCCTGCACGGCCGGGCGGGGCGCGCGGCGGGCTATGACATCAGCCCCGGTGCCCTCGACCTGCTGCGCGCGCGGGCCGGGGCGGCGGGTTGGCATGACCTCGCGATCCTCGGCCCCGATCCGGGCGACCTGGATCGCCACCTGGCCGAATTCGGCCCCGCCGACCTGGTGCTGTGCCTGTTCGGCGTGCTGGGCCATATCGAAACGGCCGCCGCCCGGCAACAGGCGCTGGCCCGGATGCGCGGCGCGCTGAAGCCCGGCACCGGGCGGTTGCTGCTCTCGGTGCCGAACCGCCGCCGCCGGTTCGGGCGCGAACAGTCCCGCGCGGGCACCGCCGCGGGCGGGCTGGTGCGCTATACCCGCCGGCTGGGCGCGCACAGCGTGACGCTGCCCTACCAGCTTTACGACCCCGCCCGGCTGAAACAGGAACTCGCCGCCGCAGGGTTCGGCCATGTGACGCTGCACCCCGAAAGCGTGCTGCCCGAAAGCTGGCTTCTGAACCACGCGGGCCTCTGCCGGCTCGACGGGATGCTGACCCCGCTTTGCCCCGCGGGACTGGGCTATGGCATCCTCGCGGTGGCCGCGCCATGAGATGGCTCGCGCTCCTCCTGCTGGCGCTGGTCTGGTGCGCCGCGCCGACGGCGACCGCCCAGCCGCTCGACGCGCTGCGCGCCGAACTGCCCGCCGACCCCTCGGGGCGGCTGGCCCACATCCTGCGGCGCGGCACGCTGATCGTGGGGGTGAAATCCGACTATCCCCCCTGGGGCATGGTCGACCCCGACCCGGCCTCGGACACCATCGTCGGAATCGAGCCCGACCTTGCCCGCGACATCGCCGATCGTTTGGGCGTGGGCCTGCAACTCGTCTCTGTCACGGCCCGAAACCGCATCGGGCGGGTCAATGACGGCACGGTCGATCTGCTGATCGCCACGATGGGCGACACCCAGGTGCGCCGCAGCCAGGCCGACCTGATCCAGCCGAACTACTATTCCTCGGGCGTGGTGGTCTATGGCCGCACCGACCTGGGGCTATCGGGCTGGGACGCACTGCGCGGCGCGCCGGTATGCCTGACCCAGGGCGCCTATTTCAACCGCAGGCTGGAACGCGATTACGGGCTGAAGGGGCAGTATTTCCCCGGCAACCGCGAGGCCCGCCTCGCCCTGCGCTATGGCCGCTGCATCGGCTGGGCCTTCGACGATACGGCGCTGGCGCAATTGGTGCTGGCCGAGCCCGACCCCGAATTCGGCGTGATCGTGCCCACCATCCTGAACGTGCCCTGGGCGATGGCCGTGGCGCAGGGAGAGGGGAACGGCGACTGGGGCCGCTTCGTGTCCGACATGGTGGGCGAATGGCACGCCACCGGCCGCATCCCGGAACTTCAGCGCAAGTGGGGCGTCGGCGAGACCGAGTTCGTGCGCGCCCTGCACGACAAGTGGTCCCGCATCGAGGATGGCCGCCCGGCCTGCGCGCGCAATCCCGAAACCGGCCAGCCCCCCCCCGATTGCCTGGTCGAGGCCAGCTTCAGCGCCGCCGCCCCGGTCGATATGCCCCCCTGGGCGAACGCCCTGCGCGAGGCCACCGGCATCGACCTGCGCGTGCTCTTCGACGCCTATGACCGTGCGCGGCTGATGCGGGGCCTTGGCCTGACGCTCGCGCTCAGCGCCTTTGCCATCGTCGGCGCGCTGGCGGTGGGCATCGGCTTCGGCCTCGCGCTGGGCGCGCTGGGGCACCGGGGGCTTGCCGGGCGGGCGCTTCTGTTGCCGCTTCGCGCGTTCATCGTGCTGGCCCGGATGACGCCGCCGATCCTTCAGCTTTACATCGTGTTCTTCGGCCTCGGCGGGCTGATGGCCAATGCCGGGATCGTCACGCCCGGCAGCTTCGTGACCGCGGGGGTGATCCTCTCTTTCTACGCGGGGTCCACCAACGCGGTGCTCTTGTCCCACGCGCTCGACCACGAACGCCGCGCGCAGCCCGAGGCCCCGACGCTCGCCCTGCTACCCCGCGCGATCCGGCGCGCCTTCGACGGGCTGGTGGCGGCTTGCGTGAACATCGTCAAGGCCGCCGGCATGGCCAGCGCCATCGCGCTGACCGAACTGGTTTCGACGGTGAACACGCTGGTGTCCGAGGGCGGCGACACATCCACCCTGATGAACGGCCTTCTGGTGTTCTACTTCGTCTTCGTCCTTGCGGTGATCTGGCTCTTCAACCGGCTCAGCGCGCGGTTGCATACCGGGGGGGCCGCGAAATGATCGACGTCTTGATCGAGCGCACGCCCTACCTCGCCGGCGGGTTCGGCCGCAACCTGCTGATCTCGGCGGTGTCGATGGGGCTGGGCACGCTGATCGGCGCGGCGCTCGGCTGGCTGCGGTTCCATCGCTTTCGCGCGACGCTGGGGTCCGAGCGGATGCTGACCAACCTCTGCCGCAACGTGCCCAGCTTCGTGCTGCTCTACTACATGGCCTTCATGCTGCCCGCGGAGGTGGAAATCGCGGGCCGCATCCTGGCCGTGCCGGTCTGGATCAAGGCCACGCTCGCGCTGACCTTCCCGGCCATCGGCTTCGCCTCGGACCAGTCGCTGGGCTTTTTCCGCCAGCGCGCCGACGGCGTCGCAGGGGCGGGCGAAACCTTCACCGTGGCCTGGATCCAGTATTTCCTGATCATCATCATGGCCTCGGCCACCGCCTCCGTGATCGGCGTGGACGAGATCGTGGGCCGCGCCAACATGGTCATCGCCCGCGACGACCGGCCGGTCTTCATGCTGGTGACCTACCTTTACGTATCGCTCTGGTTCATCGCCGCGGGGCTTCTGGTGTCGCGCGGCACGCTGTGGGCGGTGCGCCGCCGCAATCCCGCCTGACCAAGGGTCACAACGAATTCTTGCTTTTCTATCAGGAGCTCTTACGCTGGTTGCACAACTAGAACGGTTACAAGGGAGGGATCGGTGAACAGCCGCTTTCCCGACGCCGCGGGCAGCCGGCCCCGCCCGTCGGCCATCCCCGGTCCGCCATGATCGACCGCGCCCTCGGACTGGTCGTCGCCCGCCTGAACGCGCATCTTTCGGCGCGGTTCCGGGTGTCCGATGACCTGGTGACGCTCAGCCCGCTGGCCGATGCCGAGGGCAAGCCCGCCGCCGAGGTGCGCAACCGCCTGGCGCTGTTCCTGATCAACATCGCCCATGACGCGACGCCCCGCCGCCCGCTGGCCCCCGCCGGGGGCGGGGTCGAACGGACCCACCCGATCCATCTCGACATCTACTTCATGCTGGCCTCGGGGCACGACCCCGACACCTATGGCGAGGGGCTGAAGCTCATGTCGGCGGCCTTGATGTTCTTCCAGGCCAACCCGGTGATGACACCGCAGACCACGCCCGAGATGCCCGAGGGCCTCAGCCAGCTTTCCGTCGAGATTTCCAACCTCCGTGTCGAGGAACTGGGCCAGCTCTGGGGCAATCTCGGCGGCCGCTACGTGCCCTCGGTGATGTTCAAGATGCGCTCGGTGATGATCGATTCCGCCGCCGTCACCCGCATCGTGCCGCTGATCCGCAAGCCCGGCGCCGACAGCGCCCCGCGCAAGGAGCAAGTGTGATGGAGTTCGCGCCGGTCCTCACGCTGACGCTGTCCCATGGTTTCTATGGCGACGCGCCGCCGCCGCTCGCGCTGCGCCCCACCGACCCGCAGGCGTTCCGCCGCGCGGGCCTGATCCTGCGCCAGGCCGGCGCCACGGCGGCCGTTCTGGCGGAAACCGGCGATGACCGGCCCGACGCGGTCGACCTGGCGCTGGCGCCCAACGACCCGGCGGTCCTCGCCGTGACACGCGGCGCCGACTGGTCCGCCGTGCCGGTGCTGGAGATCGGCCCCGGCATCGACTCGGTCGCCTTCGCCGACACGCCCGCCGCCGAAACCCTGCCGCGCGGCCCCCGGGGCGACCTGGCGCGGCTGCGCATCGCCCTGCCGGGCGGGGGCGCGCGCGCCCTGACCCTTCGCTTCGACGCGGTCGAGGCGCTTTGGGCCTATGTCGTGACCGGCGCAGAGGTGGCCGACGGGCTGTCGGTGGTCGACCAGGCGGGCGCCGTCGCCTTCGAGGAACTGCCCCCCCGCGTCCTGCCCGACGGCACCGCGGCGCGGGTGCTGCGCTCGACCCGGGCGATCCCGGCGCGCGCACGGCCGGCCCAGAGATTCACGCTTCAAAGACCCGGCCCGTTCGGCCCGGAGACGGTGATACCAGTGCTTCCCGCAGCGGGGACGAGTTTCCGACACGCAGAAGAACCGGGCGACGCTGCGCGCCTGCAATCCGACATCTTCGTCACCGTGTGGTAGAGGAGAGCCGCTGATGGTCATGAAAACCCCGGGCGTCTACGTCGTCGAGAAGAACGCCTTCCCCAATTCCGTCGTCCAGGTCGCAACGGCCGTCCCGGCGTTCATCGGCCATACCGAGATGGCCATGAACGGCAACGTGTCGCTGCACATGACCCCCTGGCGCATCACGTCGATGTCGGAATTCCACAGCTATTTCGGCGGCGCCCCGACGCCCCGGTTCAAGATCGTGCCCTACGATCCCGACGCGACGCCGGTCTCGCCCCTGTCCGAAGAGGGCGCCAACAAACCCGCCGCACTGCCGCGTGCCACATTCACCAGCAAGGGCCCGCGCGGTGTCGAGAAATACGAACTGATCCAGACCAACACCGCCTATGCGCTTTACGGTGCGATGCGGCTGTTTTTCCAGAACGGCGGCGGGCCCTGCTACATCGTCTCGGTCGGCAGCTATGACGACGACCTCGACATGAACACGATGAAGCAGGCGTTGCAGCGGCTGAAGAAGGAATCCGAGCCGACCATGGTGGTCATCCCGGAAACCACCCGGCTGACCCGGCAGAACAGCCAGAACGTCCAGCAGGCGATGCTGACCCATTGCGGGATGGAGATGAAGAACCGCTTCGCCATCCTCGACATGTTCGCCGGCCACCTCTCGCAGCAGGATCCGCTGGGCAACCCGGTGGCGCGCTTCCGCAACGATATCGGGATCAACTTCCTCGATTTCGGCGCGACCTATTACCCGTGGCTCAACACCTCGATCTACCAGTCGCGCGATTTCACCTATGAAAACATCGAACCCGACAGCCGGCAGAAGCTGATCGCGCTGATGAAGCGCAGCGTCGGGCAGGTCGCGGAACTCTCCGAGGAAATCCGCCGGATCAGCGCGCCGGTCGTGGCGGGCGATTTCACCATCTCGGTGCCCAAGGGCGGCACCGTCACCGTGACCACCGCCGACATCTCGGCCCGCGACGACCAGAGCGAGGCCGCCGGCCTGACCTACACGGTCGAGGGCGATGCCGCCGCGATGGGCGGCACGATCAAACTGGACGGCAACGCGGCCGAAAGCTTCACCCAGGCCGACCTGGAGGCCGGTAAGGTCAGCTTCACCCATGACGGACAGGCCAGCGCCGGCCGCTTCGACCTGGTCGTCACCGACGAAAGCGACATCGCCACCGACGCGCTGAAGATCGGCGTCGAGGTGGTCGGCGCGCTGCTCGACCCGCCCGCCGTCGCCGCCCGGACCGCGGTGGAAATCGACGTGCCCGCCGATCACCCGGACGGCGACAAGGCCACGGTCAAGCTGGTCGATGCCGACGACGACACCGGCAAGACCCGCACCGTGCCCGAGATCGGCACCTGGAAGGTGGCCAAGAGCGGCAAGGTCAGCTTCACCCCCGAAACCTCCTTTGCCGGGCCGGAAACCCGCGCCAGCTATACCATCGAGGTGAACGGCGCACCGACCGCCCCGAACGAGCTGCGCGTGCTGATGTCGGGCGTGCCCACCGCCGAACGCCAGGGCGGCCCCTCGCCCGAGACCATCGACAAGACGCTGCGCGCCGTGGTGCCGATGTATACCGACGTGATGAACGAGATCACGTCGCTGATGAACACCATGCCGCCCGCCGCGGCCATGGCTGGCATCTACACCATGGTCGACAACACCCGCGGCGTCTGGAAGGCCCCGGCGAACGTCTCGCTGAACGCGGTCGTCTCACCCCTGGTGAACATCAGCCACGAGGAGCAGGAGAACCTGAACGTCTCGACCACCGGCAAGTCGATCAATGCCATCCGCCCCTTCGTGGGCGAAGGCACGCTGGTCTGGGGCGCACGCACGCTGGACGGCAACAGCCTGGACTGGCGCTACATCAACGTGCGCCGGACCATGATCATGATCGAGGAATCGATCCGCCTGGCGTCCAAGGCCTATGTCTTCGAACCGAACACCGCGAACACCTGGGTCACCATGCGCTCGATGATCGAGAACTTCCTGACCTCGGTCTGGAAGGCGGGCGGGCTGGCCGGCGCGGTGCCGACCGACGCCTTCAGCGTGCATGTGGGCCTGGGCGAGACGATGACGCCCGTCGACATCCTCGAAGGGATCCTGCGGATCACCGTCCTCGTCGCCGTGACGCGGCCCGCGGAATTCATCGAGATCACGTTCCAGCAGCAGATGCAGAAATCCTGACCCCGAGGGAGGTTTGAGCAATGGCAGATGACGGTTCCGCCCAGTCGCAAACGGTATGGCCGCTACCCAAGTTCTATTTCCAGGTGAAATGGGACGACACCGAACTGGCCTTTCAGGAGGTCTCCGGGCTCGACATCGAATCCGAGGCGATCGAGTATCGCGCCGGCAACAGCAAGGTGTTCTCGAAGGTCAAGATGCCGGGGATGCTGAAATCCTCGAACATCACCATGAAGAAGGGCGTGTTCGTCAAGGACAACGCCATCTTCGACTGGTTCAACGAGATCAAGATGAACACCATCAAGCGCAAGGCGCTGACGATCTCGCTGCTTGACGAGGAGGGCAACCCGACCATGGTCTGGAAGGTGCAGAACGCCTTCCCGGTCAAGGTCCAGGGCACCGATCTCAAGGCCGAGGGCAACGAGGTCGCGGTCGAGAGCATCGAGATCGCGCATGAGGGCTTCACCATCGAGAACGCCTGATGACGGCCCTCGGCGACCCGCCCGTCGCGTTCCACTTCTCGGTGACCTTCCTGGGGGCCGATCCGGCGGTGCCGGACATGGCCTTCCAGGAGGTCAGCGGGCTGGAGGCGGGCTTTGACACCGAAACGGTGGTCGAGGGCGGCGAGAACCGGTTCGTGCACCAGTTGCCGAAACCGGCGAAATCCTCGCCGCTCAAGCTCAAGCGCGCGCTGACCACGCAGGCCAGCGGGCTGGTGAAGTGGTGCAAGGCCACGCTGGAAACCGACCTCGCCCAGCCAATCAAGCCCAAGGACCTGCTGGTCGCGCTGCTGGATGCAGATGGCGCGCCGGCGGCCAGCTGGTCGGTCGGCCGCGCCTATCCCGTCAAATGGTCCATGGGCGGGTTCGACGCGATGAAGAACGAACTGGCGGTCGAAACCGTCGAACTGGCCTATGCCACGCTGAAAAGGACGCTGTGATGGCGATCGAGATCGGAACCCTGGTGGTGCGCGGCACCTTCGGCACGGCGCCGCGCGCCGCCGCTCAGGACGGCCCCGAGGCCGAGGAACGGCTCCGCCTCCTGCGCGAGGAAATCCTCGACGAGGTGCGCGAGATGATGGCCGAGGCCGACCGGCGGGCAAGGGAACGCTAGGCCATGGCCAGGCTCAAGATCATCCGCTGCAAGATCCAGAACGACCAGATCCGCGAACAGAAGGGCGCCGCCAACACCTTCGAGGCGACGATCAACCCCGAAAGCTATTCGCACAAGTACGGGCTCAGCTATTCCGGCACCTCAAAGGGAAGCGGCAATCGCCCGGTGGGCAAGGCCGGCACCGTGGCGCGCTTCGCCAATACCGAACCGGAAAAGCTGGACTTCACCATTCACCTGGACGGCACCGGCGTCGTGCCCGATACCGGCAAGACCACGGTCGCCGACCAGATCGCCAAGCTGCGCGACATCGTCTACGAATATGACGGCGACACCCACGAACCCAACCCGGTCAAGGTGGTCTGGGGCAAGGGGCTGACCGCGTTCTTCGGCCGGCTCACCTCCATGTCGGTCGATTACACGCTATTCCACCCCGACGGCACCGCGCTGCGCGCCAAGGTGACGCTGTCCTTCGTCGATGCCCGCACCGAGGCCCAGGAATCCCGCGAGGCCGGGCGCAACTCGCCCGACCTCACCCATGTCGTGCGCGTGGTCGAGGGCGACACCCTGCCGCTTCTGTGCCAGCGCATCTATGACGACGCGGGCAAGTACCTGGAAATCGCCCGGCTGAACGATCTCGACGGGTTCCGCGCGCTGGTGCCCGACACGCTCTTGCGCTTTCCCCCGATGAGGTAACCCATGGCCGACAGCCCCACCCTCGACGCCGAAGGCCCGGTCGGTATCACCATCAAGACCGACGGTGCCGCGATCCCCGACACCGCGCAGGTGGCCTCGGTGCGCATCCGGCGCGAGGCGAACCGCATCCCCGAGGCGCAGGTCATCATCGAGACCGGCTCGATCCCCGAGCAGGACTTCGGCGATGTGGACGGCACCGCCTATGCCATCGGCAAGGACATCACCATCGCCGCCCATTACGGCAGCGGCGAACCGGCCACGCTGTTCTCCGGCGTCATCGTCGCGCAGCGGCTGCGCATCGCCGAACCCCGCGGGCCGCGGCTGGAACTGCTGTGCCGCGACAAGGCCGTCGCACTGACCCGCGGGCGCAAGTCGGCGCTTTACGCCCAGATGAAGGACAGCGACGTCATCGCCCAGATCGCCTCGGACGCGGGGCTGACCGCCGAGGCCGCGTCCACGCCCGACAGCGCCCGCGACCAGCTGCGCCACGACGTGACCGACTGGGATTTCCTGCGCGCGCTGGCCGACCGCAACGGCCACCTCGTGCTGGTCGACGCGGGCAAGATCACGACCGGCCCGCCAGACACCTCTGGCGCGGCCGTCCTCACGCTGACGCTGGGCGAGGACATCATCGAATTCGACGCCGCCGCCAACACCGAGGGGCTTTATGCCACCGCGCGCGGCCTGGGCTGGGACGACACCGCGAAAGAGACGGTCGAGGGGCAGGGCGGCGCGCTGCCCGCGCTGACATGGGGCGACCAGACCGCGACCAAGCTGGCCGAGGTCCCGGCCAAGCGCGAACACCTGTTCACCACGCCCAACCGGCTGGACGCCGCCGAGATCGAGACCATGGCCGACAGCCGGCTGACGCGCAGCGCGCTTTCGGCGATCCAGGGCCAGTGCAGCTTCCAGGGC
>JBNGDM010000121.1:0-9381 GCA_049975105.1 Rhodovulum sp.
ATTTTTCCGGGCGCGTGCCGCGCCCGATTCTGGGTATTTGACCCAAGAAGAAGACCGGGCGCGGGCGAGTGGCCGGATCAGCGCCCCGCGATCACCGCCGCCGCGGCCTCGAGCGCGCCCGGCCCGTGGGGCAGGTCCAGTGCGCACAGCCCCGCCTCGATCGCACCGAGCGCGCCCAGCACCATGTGGGCGTTGACGTGCCCCATATGGGCGATGCGGAAATAGCCGTGCCAGGCCGGGTCGCCCGGGGGCGCCATGCCCAGGCCGATGCCCAGCGTGACACCGGCGGTTTCGGCCAGCCATTCGCGCAGCGCGGTGCCGTGGGGCGCCTCGATCCGCACCGAGGTGACCGCGTGGCTGCGATGCGCGGCATCGGCCACGTTGAGTTCCAGCGAGCCGCCCTGCCCCCAGGCGTCGAACGCCGCCCAGACCGCGCGGGCGAGGCGGTCGTGGCGCGCCCAGGCGGCCTCGATCCCCTCTTCGTGGACCAGCATGTCGAGCGCGGCGCGCAGCCCGTAAAGGTGGTGGGTGGGCGCCGTGCCCCAGAAATACTGGTAGAATTCCTCGGGGTCGGCGCGCATCCGCCAGTCCCAGTACGCGGTGGCCAGGTCGGCGCGCGCCCGCGCCGCCTCGGCCCTTTCGTTGAAGAAGACGAAGCCCAGGCCCGGCGGCACCATCAGCCCCTTCTGGCAGGCCGAGATCATCACGTCGGCGCCCCAGGAGTCCATCTCGAACCGGTCGCAGGCCAGCGAGGCGATGCAATCGACCAGCAAGAGCGCCGGGTGCCCCGCGGCATCCAGCGCGGCGCGCACCGCGGCGACGTCGTTCTTGACGCTGGTCGCGGTGTCGACGTGGACAAGGGTCACCGCACGGATTTCGTGCGCGCGGTCCTCGGCCAGCCGCGCCGCTACCTGGTCGGGATCGACCGGGGCACGCTTGCCGAAATCCATGACCTCGACCTCGACGCCCATCGCCTGCGCGGTTTCGGCCCAGCCATGGCCGAACCGGCCCGTGGCCAGCGCCAGAACCTTGTCGCCGCGCGACAGCGTGTTGGCGATCGCCGCCTCCCAGGCGCCGTGGCCGTTCGAGATATACATCGCCACCTTGTGCCGGGTGCGCGCCACCGCCCGGAGATCGGGCAGCAGGCCGGCCAGCAATTCGACCATCGCGCCGCCGTGGATTTCCGGCGCCGGGCGGTGCATCGCCTGCAGCACCCGGTCGGGAATGACCGAGGGGCCGGGAATCGCGAGATAGGGGCGGCCGTGGCTGAGGGGCATGTCGGGGTCTCCGCTTGGCGATGGCCACCTGTTAGGACCGCCCGGCCGGGGCGTCAATCGCTTGTCAGGGGCGGGGTTTCGGGCTATCCCGCCACTCCGTGCCGCCAGGCGCCGGGGAAACGATGTTCGACCAGCTCAAGACCCGCCTCGAGGCGTTCGACCGCCGCATGCGTACCGCCTTCGACGGCGGCCTTGCCACGCCCGACGGGCGGCGCGCGGCGTTCTGGCATTTCCAGATCATGGATCACGCCTTCCTGCGCACGGTCTGGACCAACCTGCACGAGATCGCGCCGGGGGTGTGGCGCTCGAACCAGCCCGACCCGCGCCGGCTGCGGCGGTTCCGCGACATGGGAATCCGCAGCGTGCTGTCGCTGCGCGGCGCCGGCCCGTCCAGCCACCACCTGTTCGAGGAGGAGGCCTGCCGCGAGTTGGGGCTAACACTGGTCACCCGGCGGCTGCATGCACGCAAGCTCGCGCCGCGCGACGACCTGCTGGACCTGCTGGACCTGTTCGAAATGATCGAGGCACCCTTCGTGATGCATTGCAAGTCGGGCTCGGACCGGTCGGGGCTGGCCGCGGCGCTGTATCTGATGCATGTCGAAGGTCGCCCGATCGAGGAGGCACGTCGCATGCTGCACTGGCGATTCATCCATTTCCGCAATTCCGAAAGCGGGGTGCTGGACGAGATGCTGGACGCCTACGCGGCGGATACGGCCCGCGTCCCCCTCACGATCCGCGACTGGATCGCCACCCGCTATGATCCGGTGGCCATCGAGGCCCGGTTCCGCGCCCGGCGCGGCGGGGAAGGCTGAGCCATGGAGCAGCCGACCGACAGCCGTCCGGTGGTGCGCTGGCTTTGGCGCGGCTACCTGCGCCATCACATTGTGCCGATCGGGATCGCCATCGGCCTGATGAGCATCGAGGGCGGCGCGCTGGGCGCACTGTCCTACATGTTCAAGCCCCTGTTCGACAACATCTTCATCGCCGGCAACCGCGACGCGATCCCGCTTGTGGCGGGCGGGGTGCTGGTGCTGTTCTTCGCGCGGGCGCTGGCGGGGTTCGGCCAGCGGCTTTTGATGGCCCGCGTCGCGCTGCGGGTTTCGGCGGCGCTTCAGCGCGACCTGGTCGGGCACATGCTGACACTGGACAGCGTCTGGTTCCAGAAAACGCCCCCCGGCAACCTGATCGAAAGGGTGCGCGGCGACACCGGGGCGGCGGCAAATATCTGGAACTCGGTCTTTACCGCGGCGGGGCGCGACCTGATCTCGCTGGTCTCGCTGTTCGCGGTGGCGGTGTCGATCGACTGGCGCTGGACGCTGATCGCGCTGGCCGGGGTGCCGTTGCTGTTCGGGCCGCTGGCCGGGCTGCAACGCTGGATCCGGCGCACCGCGCGCACGGCCCGGGAGTCGGCGGCGGCGATCTCGAACCGGCTCGACGAAACCTTCCACGGCGTCACCACGATCAAGCTGAACCGCCTGGAGGCACGCGAGGATGTCCGCTTCGGCGAGACGATCGACGGCTATGTGAACGCCCAGATCCGTTCTCAGGCCGGTCAGGCGGGGATGCCCGCGATGATCGACATCGTGGGCGGGCTGGGCTTTGCCGGCGTGCTGGTCTTCGGGGGCACGCAGATCATCGAGGGCGAAAAAACGGTGGGCGAGTTCATGGCGTTCTTCACCGCCATCGCGCTGGTGTTCGAACCGCTGCGTCGCCTGGGCCGGGTCACCGGCGCCTGGCAGGCGGCGCTGGCCAGCCTGGAACGGCTGCACGCGGTGTTCGACTCGCGCCCGACGATCCTCTCGCCGGCCCGGCCCCGCAGCCTGCCCGCGCCGGGCGGAGACTGCGACATCGCGCTTGAGGACGTGCACCTGGCCTATGGCGACGCGCCCGCGCTGAACGGGCTGTCGCTGACGGCGAAGGCGGGCGAGTTGACGGCGCTGGTCGGGCCGTCCGGGGCGGGCAAGTCGACCGTGTTCAACCTGTTGACGCGGCTGGTGGAACCGCAGGCGGGGCGCGTGCTGGTCGGCGGCGTGCCGGTGAACGAATTGCCGCTGACCGAGCTGCGCGACCTGTTCTCGGTGGTGACGCAGGAAGCGCCGCTGTTCGACGAGACCCTGCGCGACAATATCTGCCTGGGACGTACGGTGTCCGACGCGCGCCTGGACGAGGTGGTCAGGGCCGCCCATATCGCCGATTTCCTGCCCGCCCTGCCCGCTGGGCTGGACAGCCCGGCCGGCCCGCGCGGCTCGAACCTCTCGGGCGGCCAGCGTCAGCGCGTGGCGATCGCGCGGGCGCTGTTGCGGGATTCGCCGATCCTCTTGATGGACGAGGCGACCTCGGCGCTGGACGCGCAGTCGGAAAAGGTCGTGCAGGAGGCGCTGACCCGGCTGGCCCAGAACCGCACCACGCTGGTCATCGCGCACAGGCTGGCGACCGTGCGCGATGCCGACCGGATCGTGGTGATGGACAAGGGCCGCATGGTCGAGGAAGGCACGCATGACGCGCTTCTGGCCAAGAACGGGCTTTATGCCGGGCTTTACCGGCTGCAATTCGCCACCGAGGTCTGATAGCTCCATATTGGGGAGAAGACGACGAAAGGAGCAGCGATGCAGGGCGAGGCCGCCAGCGACAGGACCGTTCTCAAGATCACCGGCGAGGACAGGGAGCATTTCCTGCAAGGCCTGGTCACCAACGACGTGGCGGGGCTGGACGGGCGGCTTGTCTATGCCGCGCTGCTGACGCCGCAGGGCAAGTACCTGGCCGATTTCTTCCTGGCCGGGGCGCCGGATGCCATCCTGGTCGACGTCAAGACCGAGCTTGCCGAGGCGCTGATCCGGCGGCTGTCGATGTACAAGCTGCGTGCCAAGGTGGGCATCGAACCGGCGGGGCTGCACGTGCTGCGGGGTCTTGGCGATCCGCCCGCGGGCGCCCTGCCCGACCCGCGCGCGCCAGGCCTGGGCTGGCGGGCCTACGTCGCGGACCCGGGCCCCGAGGGCGCGACCGACTGGGACGGGATCCGGGTGGCCCACTGCATTCCCGAGACCGGCATCGAGCTGATCCCCGAGGAAACCTACATCCTCGAAGCCGGGTTCGAACGGCTGAACGGCGTCGATTTCCACAAGGGCTGCTATGTCGGGCAAGAGGTCACCGCCCGTATGAAGCACAAGACCGAGTTGAAGAAGGGCCTGGTAACGGTGTGGATCGACGGCACGGCGCCGGTCGGCACGCCGGTCATGGCCGGAGACAAGCCCGCGGGCACGCTGTTCACGCAATCGGGCGGGCAGGCCATCGCCTATCTGCGCTTTGACCGGGCGGACGGGCCGCTGACGGCGGGTGGGGCGAGCCTGACGCGCGAGAATGGCTGACCGCGCGGCGGTCGAGGCCGCGCTGGGCGCAACGGTCGCGGCGCTCGACCCGCTGCATGGCGGCTCGCTCTCCGAGGTTGTGCGGGTGACGCTGGCCGACGGGCGCCGGGCGGTGGCCAAGACCGGCCCGCTGGTCGACCGCGAGGCCCGCATGCTGGAGGCCATGGCCGCGGCGGGCGCGCCCTGCCCGCGTCTGATCGCGGTTGCCCCCGGCCTGATGGTGATCGAGCATCTTGACGAAACCCGCGCCAGTCCCGCGGGCTGGGCCGCGCTGGGCACGGCGCTGGCCCGGCTGCACGGCGCGCGCGGCGCGTCCTATGGCTGGGAGGAGGATTATGCCTTCGGACCGGCCAGGCTGCCGAATGCGGCGTGCGAGGACTGGCCCGCATTCTGGGCCGAACGGCGGCTTCTGGCCTGGCCGCAGGCCCTGCCCGCCGACATCGTCCGGAGGGTGGAGGTGCTGGCCGCGCGCCTGCCCGACTTCTTGCCCCGCCGCCCGCACCCCGCGCTGCTGCATGGCGACCTGTGGGGCGGCAACGTGCTGTTCACCGCGGGCGGCGCGGCGTTGATCGACCCGGCCTGCTATCACGGCCATGCCGAGGTGGACCTTGCGATGCTGACCCTGTTCGGCCAGCCGGGTTCCGCATTCCACGACGCCTACGGACCGCCCGAGCCGGGGCAGGACGAACGGCGGCCGATCTACCAACTCTGGCCCGCGCTGGTGCATCTGCGGCTGTTCGGCGGCGGCTATCGCGGCATGGTCGACGACCGCCTGAGCGCCGCGGGTGCCTGAACGCGAAAGGGCGGCCCGCCCGGACCGCCCCGCCAACCGCCGTCACGCCGCGCTCAGGCGCGTTCGGCGTATTCCATGGTTTCGGTGTTCACCACGATATCCTCGTCCGGGCCAACAAACGGCGGCACCATCACCCGCACCCCGTTGTCCAATACCGCCGGCTTGAAGCTGTTGGCCGCGGTCTGGCCCTTGACGACCGGCTCGGTCTCGACGATCCGGCAGGTCACCTTCTGCGGCAGGGTCGCGTTCAGCGCCTCGGCCTCGTAATACTCGATCACCACTGTCATCCCGTCCTGCAGGAACGGGCGGCGGTCGCCCAGAATATCGGCGTCCAGTTCGATCTGGTCGTAGGTCTCCATGTCCATGAAGACCAGCTTGCCGTCGGCTTCGTACAGGAACTGTTGGTCCTTCTGTTCCAGCCGCACCCGCTCGACCTTGTCGGCGCTGCGGAACCGTTCGTTCAGCTTGGAGCCGTTGCGCAGGTTCCGCAGTTCGACCTGGGCGAATGCGCCGCCCTTGCCGGGTTTGACGTGATCCACCTTCACGACGGACCACAGCCCGCCGTTATGTTCGAGCACGTTTCCGGGCCGGATCTCGTTTCCGTTGATCTTGGGCATGGTCTGGACCGTTAATGGATGGTTGAACGCGATTTTCGCGTTGCTATATATTGTCTATGTGGGGCTGGCAAGACGACTAGATCGGGTAAGGTTACCCGTATCGTTATGCGTTTTTTGCATAGATGGTATTCCAAAACTGCAATACCGAATCGACGCAAAACCGTCATATTCGGCCGCACGCCCGAAACGCAAGAGCAAGAATAAAAGGACGACGAGATGGCCGATTTCGTTGATGGCACGGCATTCAACCACGAACAGGGCAACCGTGCCCGAAAACTGTTCGCGGCGGTGGTGCTGGCTGCGCTCGACGACGCGATTGCGGACGACAAGAAATACGGTAACGGACCGGAGCAGATCGCCCGCTGGGCGCGGTCGCGCGACGGGCGCGAAGTGTTGTCTTGCGCCGGGATCGACCCGAACGAACGCGTGGTGCAGGGGCTGATGGAATTCGTCTCGCGCGGCGTGCGTACCTCGGTGGCGCTGTCCCGCGAGGAAAGCGAGCGTCGTCAGATCCAGGCCCAGGCGGACGCCGAAGCCGCCTGAGGCAAGCCCCTCCGGCACGATCAAGACGCGCCCCTCGGGGCGCGTTTTCGATTCCGGGACTGGTGGGAAATCGCGCGCCTGCCTAGTCGAGGTCGCGCATCGCCAGCGCGCGGTTGATCTCTCGGCGGACCAGCTTGCGCACGTTCAGCGTGATCCGCTGGCCCAGCCGGCCCTGCAATTCCTCGCGCACGATGTCGGCGACCAGTTCGCGCAGCATCTCTTCGTCGAGAACCATCTGGTCGGCCTCGTCCTCGGGCGCGGCATCGGCCACGGTGGGCCGGGACGACGCCACCGCGTCGGTGGCGCGTGGACCCGCGGCCGTATCGCCGGGGCGCGTGGCCTCGTCGGCCGGGGCGGCGCGGGGTCGCGGCGGCGTGGCCCAGCCCGTCACCGCGGCCAATGTGTCGGCGCCGTCGGGCTCCCAATCGTCATCGCACCCGGCTACGGCCGCTTCCAACTCGGCTATGCGCTGTTCCAGCGTCCCGGCCTCGTCGGCCTCGCCCTTGGCACCGGCCGGCGCGCGCCCCGTCTCGGGCGGCACATCCGCGCCGTGCCCGCCGGGTGTGGCCTCTGCGGGGGCCGGCGCACCACTGGCGGGCGCCGGCCTGGCCTTCGTGGGCCCGCCCACCCGCAGCGCGGGCGTCAGGAGCAGGCGGTCGGGTTTCGGGGCGGCGGGCGCAGCCCCGTCGCCGGCGGCCTCGTCGCTGACAAGGCGCCGGATCGAGGACAACACCTGGTCGACCTCGCGGGGGGATGCGGTATCCGACATGGGCGTGCGTTCCTACTCTTGGGAAAGCCTAGCCGCATGCTGGCCGCGAGACAACAATCGCGGCAGGCTCAGTTGCGGCCGATGCGTTCCAGAACCTTGTCCAGCTTGCGGCCCTGCAGGCTTTTGGCCGGTGCGTTCGACACCGCGTTGTAATAGCCGCGCGGGTCATAGGTGGGAATCCCAAGACCCAGGTGCTCGACCGTCAGCAAGCCCATCGAGGCAAGCAGCCGGTAGATCGCGACATACTGGTTGGCCTCGGCGTCGACACGGGCGGTGCGCGCATCCAGCAATTCCTGTTCGGCGTCCAGCACGTCCAGCGTCGTGCGCGCCCCCAGGCGCGCCTCTTCGCGGGTGCCCTCGAAGGCCAGTTGCGCGGCGCGGATCTGCTGATCGGTGGCCTCCAGCTGGGCGCGGGCGACGGCGAGGCTCGACCAGGCGTTGCCGACCTCTTCCTCGATCAGGCGCACGGTCTGCAACAGCCCGGCGCGGGATTGCTGAACCCCGGCACGGGCCTGCCGCTCGGCCGAATAAAGCGCACCGCCGCGATAGATCGGCTGGGTCAGTTCAAGGCTGACGCTGGAGGATTCGGTGCCCTCGTCCGTCTTGCCGATCCCGGCCCGGCCCGTCAGCGTCGGCCCCATCGCCGCCTTGGCCCGCGCGAGGTTCAACTCGCTCACGGTCACGTTGTGCTGTGCTTCGACGATGTCGGGATGGCCCTTCACCGCGATCGCTTGCGCCGCATCGGTGCTTCGCGGCAGGGCGGGCAGTTGCGGGATGCCGCTGAGCGCGCCCGGATAGCGCCCGATGGCGCGCTTGTAGGCCTCGCGCGCGACGGCCAGGTTGCCCTGGGCCGCCACCAGGTTCGACCGAGATGCCGCCAACCGGGATTGCGCCAGCGACACGTCGGTGCGCGTTACCTCGCCGACCTCGAACCGGTCCTCGGCGGCACGCAACTGCTGGGTGATGAGCCGCACGTTGTTCTCGGCCAGCGACACGCTCTGGATCGCGGCGAAGACATCCATATAGGCCTGCACCGCACCCAGCAGCACGTTCTGCTCGACGCCCAGCAGGGCCGCACGGGTGGCCAGGACGGTTTCCTTGGCCGCATCGACCGCCAGCCGGTTCCGACCGTTGTCGAACAGCGTCAGCTGCGCCGACAGCTCGGCCGAGGCGCTGGTCTGACTGGCACCGGTCGGGTTCTGCAACGTGGGGCTGGTGTCGGTCCAGCTGCCGTTCAGCACGAAATTGATCACCGGCCGCAGCGCGGCCACGGCCTGGGCCACGTCCTCGTCGGCGGCGCGCAACACCGCGCGGTTCTGCTCCAGCAGGTGCGAATTCTTGTAGGCGGCGACCAGCGCATCGGTCAGGGTCTCGGCCCGGGCCGACGCGGCCCCCGCGATCAGCGCCGCGGAGGCCGCGGCACCGGTGAGGAATTTCAGGAAACTGCTCATTTTTCTGCCTTGCCTCTGTTTGGGCCGCGGCGGGCGCGCGGCTCTCGTTATATCGTCCCCGCGCCCCTAGAACTCGAACTCGGGCGTCCGGGCAAAGCCCGGCAACACCGGCGCGCTGGCATTGAACAGGAACCGCCAGCTCAGCGCGCCCTCGACCTTCCAGCCGATCCGCACCACGCCCAGCGTGCCTTCCATGAACAGCGCCGCGATCCGCCCGCCTTCTTTGAGCTGGTCCGCGATCGCCTGCGGGATCTGTTCCGCCGCACCCTCGACGACGATGGCATCATAGGGCCCGTGCTGGGCCGCCCCCTCGGCAAGCGGGGCCTGTTCGACGGCTACGTTGTCCGCCCCCTGCTCGCCCAGAAGGCTCTGCGCCTCCTTGGCCATGGCCGCATCCTCCTCGACGGCGACCACCGCATCGGCCATCCGCGCCATCACCGCGGCCGAATAGCCGAGCCCGCAGCCCAGATCGAGCACCAGGTCGCCAGGGCCCAGGTCGATCGCCTCCAGCATCTTGGCGAAGGTCCGCGGCTCCAGCACCGTGCGGCCCGGCGCCAGGGCGAGGT
>JBNGDM010000122.1:0-9302 GCA_049975105.1 Rhodovulum sp.
GTGCGGCCGAGGCGGGCCCGGTGCGCGCGCACCTTTCCTGCGGCAACCAGGCCCATGCCTACGCCGCGATGGGTAACGCCAAGGATCGCCTGGCCGAGGGACGCGCGCCGAACCTCGGGATCGTGACTGCATATAACGACATGCTTTCGGCACATCAGCCGTTCGAGACCTTCCCGGCCCTGATCAAGCGCGCCGCCGAAGAGGCCGGCGCCACCGCGCAGGTCGCGGGCGGTGTGCCGGCCATGTGTGACGGCGTTACCCAGGGGCAGACGGGAATGGAGCTCTCGCTGTTCTCGCGCGATACGATCGCGCTCGCTGCTGCCGTGGCGCTTTCGCACAACTGCTTCGATGCCACGGTTTTCCTCGGTGTCTGCGACAAGATCGTGCCGGGCCTGGTGATCGCGGCGGCCAGTTTCGGTCATATTCCTGCGGTATTTCTGCCCGCCGGGCCCATGACCAGCGGCCTGCCCAACGAGGAAAAGGCCAAGGTGCGCCAGCAATTCGCCGCGGGCGAAATCGGCCGCGAGGAATTGATGGCGGCCGAAATGGCCTCCTATCACGGACCAGGCACCTGCACCTTTTACGGCACGGCGAATTCAAACCAGATGCTGATGGAGGTGATGGGCCTGCACCTGCCCGGCGCCAGTTTCGTCAATCCCGGCACACCGCTGCGCGAGGCGCTAACCGTGGCGGGGGCGAAACGGGCGCTGGGGATCACCGCGTTGGGCAATCAGTTCACACCCGCCGGTCATATCCTCGACGAACGCGCCTTCGCCAACGGGATCGTCGGGCTGATGGCGACTGGGGGATCGACCAACCTGGTGCTGCATCTGCCCGCGATGGCGCGGGCGGCGGGGATCATCCTCGATATCGAGGATTTCGCCCGCCTGTCCGCGGTCACGCCGCTGATGGCGCGGGTTTATCCGAACGGGCTGGCGGATGTGAACCATTTCCACGCGGCTGGCGGGCTGGCCTACATGATCGGCCAGTTGCTGGAGGCCGGGCTGCTGCACCCCGACACGCAGACCGTGGCAGGCGGCGGACTGGCCGCCTATACCCGCGAGCCGAAGCTGATCGACGGGGCGTTGAGCTGGGCCGATGGGCCCGGCGCAAGCCTGAACGACAAGGTGCTGCGCGCCGCCTCCGACCCGTTCCAGGCCACGGGCGGGCTGCGCGCCTTGCGGGGCAACCTGGGCCGCGGCATCATCAAGACGTCGGCCGTGGCCCCCGAGCGCCACCTGATCGAGGCGCCGGCGCGCATCTTCCACGACCAGGAGGACGTCAAGGCCGCCTTCAACCGGGGCGAATTCACCGCCGATACCGTGGTCGTCGTCCGGTTCCAGGGGCCAGAGGCGAACGGCATGCCGGAGTTGCACGCGCTGACCCCCACGCTGTCGGTGCTGCAGGACCGTGGGCTGAAGGTGGCCCTGGTGACCGACGGGCGCATGTCGGGGGCCTCGGGCAAGGTGCCCGCGGCAATCCATATCGCACCCGAGGCGGCCGAGGGCGGTCCGCTCGCGCGGCTGCGGGACGGCGACGTGATCCGGCTGGATGCGGCCGCGGGCCGGCTGGACGTGGTGACCGAGGGCGTGCTGGACCGGGCGCCGGTCGTCCCCGATTTATCGGCCAACGAGACCGGTTTGGGTCGCGAGCTTTTCGCCGCCTTCCGCACCCATGCCGGACCGGCAACGGCGGGGGCAAGCCTTGTTGTATAGGGCCCGTTTGCCGTTCAGAATGGGCGCACCCCACCCCGCCGCCGCCACGAAAGGCCCCAGATGACTCCCCATGCCGCCAGCGAGATCATGCAAGGGCTGTGCCGCCGCGCGCCCGTCATCCCTGTCCTGGTGATCGAGGACGCGCGCCACGCCCGCCCCTTGGCGGAGGCACTGGTTGCAGGCGGGCTACCGGTCCTGGAGGTGACTTTGCGCACCCCCGCAGCGCTTGAGGCTATCCACGAGATGTCCAGCGTCGAGGGCGGGATCGTCGGTGCGGGCACGCTACTCACGCCGGAGGACATGGAGGCCGCGCAGACCGCCGGGGCGCGGTTCGGCGTGTCGCCCGGCGCGACGCCGATGCTGCTGGATGCGGCGAGGGCGGGGGAGTTGCCGCTTTTGCCCGGGGCTGCGACGGCGACCGAGGCGATGGCGCTGTTGGAAAAGGGCTATCGCGTGCAGAAATTCTTCCCGGCCGAAGCCGCGGGCGGGGTCGCGGCGCTAAAGGCACTGGCAAGCCCCCTACCGCAAATCCATTTCTGCCCGACTGGCGGCGTCGGGCCTGCCAACGCCGCGGACTATCTGGCTCTGCCCAACACGCTCTGCGTCGGCGGGTCCTGGGTGGCGCCGCGGGCGATGGTGGCGGCGGGCGACTGGACGGGGATTACCGTCTTGGCCCAAAAGGCCGCAACGCTGTCCGCGCAAGAACAGCACGCCTAGGACCCGGTCTGCGCAGGAAAGGCGCGGCGACCCAGCCTCAGCAGCGCCGTCCGCGTGCCCCGCCGCGCCGGCGCGGTTCAGGCTGATCGTCAAGACCCGCGCGCAGAACGTCTGTCATCGGATGGTCGGGCGCGGGGCCCGCATATTCGGCCAGCAACCGCTTCAGCGCAGGCTTGGTCTCGACCCCCTCCGGCAGCGACAGGGCCCAGTCAAGAAAGATCGAGCGGCATTCGCCCTCGCCGATCCCCTCGATCCTGTAGGCTTCACGGATCAGCCACTTGGGGTCCGCCATTTCAATCCGCATCTTCACCCTCCACAGGTCCCCGCGCAATCACCGCCTCGATCACCTCGGCCGCGGCGCCGCGCGCCCGCGCCTGCAGCGCCTCCAGCTCTTCGGCATCCTCGGCGCCGGTCCCACGCAACAAAAAGGTCAGCCCCCCCTCGCCCAGCTTGGCCGGGTCGAGCGGCGTGTCGGAAATCAGCTTGGCCGCGCCCTGCACCTTGCGCAACAGGGTGTAGCTGTCGCAAAGCACCCGCGCCTCGCCTTCGCGCAGCCAGTCCGCCACGACCCCCGCAGCCAGTTGGTCGGCCACCGCCGTCGCCGGGCTGGCCGCGATCAGCGCCGCGGCCGAAGCGATCAGCTCGATATCCTGCCCCCTGCCCGGGCCCTGCTTGCCGTCCCATGCCGATTTCGCGGGCTTGGCCTCGGCCAGCCGCCTGCGCATGTCGACGACGCCCGCCAGCGTGCGGCCGGTATCCGCCTTTTCGGCCAGCAGCGCGCGGCGGAACGCCTCGACCTCGTCTGCCAGCGCCGGATCGCCCGCCACGGCACGCGCGCGGGTCAGCGCGAGATGCTCCCAAGTCCAGGCCTCGCCGGTCTGGTAGTTGCGAAAGCTTTGCAGCGAGGTCGCCACCGGCCCCTGGTTGCCCGAGGGGCGCAGGCGCATGTCGACCTCGTAAAGCTTGCCCTCGGCCATCGGCGCGGTCAGCGCGGTGACCAGCGCCTGGGTAAGCCGCGCGTAATAGGCGCGCGCCGCCAGCGGTCGGCGCCCGTCCGACGCCTCGACACCGTCTGCATCATAGATCACGATCAGGTCGAGATCGGATTTCGCGGTCAGCGAGCCCGCGCCCAGCGATCCCATGCCCAGAACGACCGCGCCCTTACCCGGCGGCGCCCCGTGCTTGGCCGCGAACCCGGCGACGACATGGGGCCAAAGCGCGGCAAGGACCGCCTCGGCAAGATCGGCATATTCGCGCCCCGCCTCGTCCGCGTCGATCAGGCCCCGCAGGAAATGCACACCGATGCGGAAATGCCATTCCTTGGCCCAGGCCCGCGCCGAATCCAGCTGGCGTTCATAATCTTCGAGCGTGGCCAAATGCGTGGCCAGTGCCTCTTGCAGCGCCGCGCGACCCGGCCAGTCGCGGAAGAAATCGCCACCGATCACCGCGTCAAGCACACCGGCATTGCGCGACAGATACTGCGCCAGTTCCGGCGACACGCTGGTGATGTCGATGATGAGGTCGATCAGCTGCGGGTTCGCCTCGAACAACGAGAACAGTTGAACCCCGGCGGGCAGCCCGCGCAGAAATCCGTCGAAGGCCGAGAACGCCTCGGTCGGGCGCGGCGCCCGGGTTAGGCGGGCCAGAAGGTCGGGTTTCAGCCGCTTGAAGATCTCGCGAGCGCGCGCCGAGCGCAGGCAGGGATAGTCGGGCCACCGCTCGACGATCTCGACGGCGCTGTCGGGCAGGTCGGGCGCGGCCTCGCCCCCCCCGGCCTTGCCGGGGGCGAAAAATCCCTCGGTCAGCCCATCGACCCGTTTCAGCCGTTCGACGAGTTCGGCACGCCACGCCGCAACGTCACCCGCCCCACAGAAATGCGCGATCCGGTCCAGCCCCTCGGAATTGCCCGGCAGCTTGTGCGTCTGGGCGTCGTTGACCATCTGCAACCGATGTTCGACCTCGCGGTGCGCGCGGTAATCGGCGGTCAGGGTGCGCGCCACGTCCTCGGGCACCCAGCCCTTTTCCGCCAGCCGCGCCAACCCCTCGACCGTGCCGCGCACCCGAAGGTTGGGGTCGCGCCCACCGGCGATGATCTGGCGGGTCTGGGTAAAGAACTCGATCTCGCGGATGCCGCCCTGCCCCAGTTTCATGTCGTGGCCTTCCAGCGCCAGCGCGCCGTGCAAGCCCTTGTGGCTGCGGATGCGCAGGCGCATGTCGTGCGCATCCTGGATCGCCGCGAAATCCAGGTGCTTGCGCCAGACGAAGGGGCGCAACCGGTCGAGATAGGCCCAGCCCGCCTGGATGTCGCCGGCACAGGGGCGCGCCTTGATATGGGCGGCGCGTTCCCAGGTGCGCCCGAGGCTTTCGTAATAGCGTTCGGCCGCCTCCATCGACAGGCAGACCGGCGTCACGCTGGCATCGGGGCGCAGGCGCAGGTCGGTGCGAAAGACATAGCCCTCGCCCGTCATCTCGGACAGCAGTTGCGTCATCCGCCGGGTGATCTTGACGAAACCGCTGCGGACCTCGTGGAAATCGCCGGGGTCGAAGCGGTCCTGGTCGAACAGCATGATCAGGTCGATATCCGAGGAATAATTCAGCTCGTGCGCGCCCTGCTTGCCCATGGCCAGCGCGACCATGCCGCCCGCGGTCTCGGCATCGTCCTCGGTCAGACCCGGCAGTTTGCCGCGCGCGATCTCGGCGGCGACCAGCCTTTTCAGCGCGGTGTCGACGCAAAGATCGGCGAAATCGGTCAGCGCGCCGGTCACTCGCTCGAGCGGCCAGACGCCCCCCAGGTCGGCGAGCGCGATGAACAGGGCAGCGCGGCGCTTGGCTTGGCGCAGGCCCGATTTCAACGCATCGAGCGACATCGCGCGGACATCGTCCAGCACCGCGGCAAAGACCGCATCGGGGTCGCCGTCGAACGCGGGCTCCAGCCAGTCGGCCTCGCGCGTCATAAGGGCCCAAAGATAGGGGCTGCACCCTGCGGTGCCTTCCAGCAGGGTGCGGATCTCGGGCGGCTGGGCGGCGAACCGCTCGGCCGCCTCTGCGGCGCGGTCGGGTTCGTGCGGGAGCGGCGAACGGTTCAGGCGGGCGGCAAAGCTCATGGCGCCTTGATGACGCCGGCCAGCGCGGCGGTCAACGGGGTTGCACGCGCACCGCCCCCACCGATAGTCCTGCGCGACGACATGAGGATCCCATGAGCAAGAGCCTGAAGCGGGTGCAGCGCGCGTTGGAGGAAGCCGGACTCGCCGTCGATATCCGCGCGTTGGGCCAGACGCGCACCGCCGAAGACGCCGCGGCCGCAATCGGCTGCGCGCTGGACCAGATCGCGAAGTCGATCATTTTCCGGGGCGAGATTTCGGGCGCAGCGATCCTATTCCTGACCGCGGGCGGCAACCGGGTCTGCAATCTCAAGGCATCGGCGCTGGCGGGCGAGCGGCTGGCCAAGGCCGATGCGGCCCTGATCCGTGCGCAGACCGGGTTCGCCATCGGCGGCGTCGCTCCGGTGGGGCACCTGACACCGATACGCGCCTTCCTGGACCCGCGTCTGCTGGAATTCGACACGGTCTGGGCAGCCGCCGGCACGCCGCGCCATGTCTTTGCGCTGGATCCCCACGTTCTGCCGGGTCTGACCGGAGCGCGGCCTGCGGCTTTCACGTTGTAACGGAGCAAATGTAAAAAACCTTTACATCCCCCTTGAACGGGTCCCGGACAATGCCGATCTGTCGGAATGTAAAATTCATTTACATTGGTCCGAAATAAGGAGAACGCCCATGTCATCTGTCGCAACCTGGCCCGGCCGGGCCGAAAGCTGGCTCGACGAGCGCGGCAAGGGGGCCTGGATCGCCGCCATGGTCCTGGCCTTCATCTTTTTTTGGCCGGTCGGGCTGGCCATCCTTGCCTACATGATCTGGAGCAAACGCATGTTCAACGGACGTTGCAAATCCCGCCATCACCAGTTCCATCAGGCGCGCCACGCCTTCCGGTCATCTGGCAACTCGGCCTTCGACGCCTATAAGGCCGATACCCTGCGCCGGCTGGAGGATGAGCAGCAGGCCTTCGAGGAGTTCCTGCAAAGGCTGCGTGAGGCCAAGGACAAGGTCGAGTTCGACCAGTTCATGGAAGACCGCGCGCGCCGCGCCCGCGAGGCCCCCGAGGCCCCGGCCGGTGCCTGAGCCAGCCCCGTCCGCGCCCGGCCAAACCCGGGCGCGGCCCCTTTTCCCGCGCGCTGACAGACCCTAGATGTTTGCCATGACCCAACAGCCCGACCCGTATTGGGGACTGCCCGATCCCGCGCTGCATGCCGAATTCTACGCGGATATCCCGGTAAAGCGCCTGGTCGCGTGGGTGGTCGACACGGTACTTGTGATCCTGATCGCGTTGCTGGCACTGCCCTTTACCGCCTTCACGGCGGTGTTCTTCCTGCCCTTCTTCGTGGCACTTGTGGGCTTTGCCTATCGCACCGTGACACTGGCACGCGGCTCGGCCACCTGGGGGATGCGGCTCGTCGCGATCGAGCTGCGCAACGCGCGCGGCGAACGGCTGGACACCATGACCGCGGCGCTGCACACGCTGATCTTTTCGGCCTCGATGGCCTTCGTGATCCCGCAGGTCGTGTCGATGATCCTGATGCTGACAGGGGCGCGTGCACAGGGGCTGGGCGACCTGATGCTGGGCACGGCGGCCATCAATCGGCCGACAAACGGTTGAGCGGACCCCCTTGGCATCGCGGCAAAAGCGGTGTTAGCGTTATGCAAGCACTCTGGACAACCGCCGCCGACCGATGCGCCACACACTTCCGCTTGCGCCGCAGTTCTATGTGACGGCTCCGCAGCCCTGCCCCTATCTGCCGCGGCGGATGGAGCGTAAGCTGTTCACCGCGCTGCAGGGCGAGACTGCCGAGACACTGAACGACGCGCTGTCCAAGCAGGGCTTCCGGCGATCGCAGAACGTGTTGTACCGGCCGGCCTGCGCGGATTGCAACGCTTGCCTATCCGCGCGTATCCGGGTTGCCGATTTCAAACCCAGCCGCAGCCAGCGCAAGGCATGGAACCGCAATCGCGACCTAAAACGGCAGGCAAGTTCCCCCTGGGCGACCGAGGAGCAATACGCGCTGTTCCGCCGTTACCTCGACAGTCGGCACGCCAATGGCGGGATGGCGGACATGGACATTTTCGAGTTCGCCGCGATGGTCGAGGAAACCCCGGTCCGCTCGCGCGTCGTTGAATACAGCGCCCCGCCCGAACTGGGCAGCCGTCACCGCCCATTGGCCGCCGTCAGCCTGACCGACATTCTCGATGACGGTTTGTCGATGGTCTATTCTTTCTACGAACCCGACCGTGCACGCGCCTCGGTCGGAAGCTACGTCATCCTCGACCACGTGGAAATCGCGCGCGAGGCAGGTTTGCCTTACGTCTATCTCGGCTATTGGGTGCCCGGCAGCCCCAAGATGGGCTACAAGGCGAATTTCGCGGCGCTGGAAATCTACAAGAACGGCCAGTGGCAGGATATCGGCGACCCAGAGGACCACTCGGAAGAGACGCACCCGCTATCGGTCGCGCCGATCGCCGAACAAGTAGCACGCATCACGCTGCCCGACACACGTCCGACCAAGGGCTGATCGCCCGGGCGCGAGGCTCGGCTTGGCCGCACTTCCGGAAAACCCCACCTTCGAGCACCGCCCGGGTATGGAAAGGCGCACCATCGCGTGCGCTCGGTCCGTGTTAAACTGAGAATAGTTCCAACGAGTTTCAATCCGGTTCTTTCGATCCGCAGATCACCCGTTTCAAGGGAGAATATCGCTTTGACTTACGCCATTAACCTAGACCCCCACCACGGCGGCGCGGGCCGCCACCCGACGCGCGCCCATCTAGATACGCTTTCGGGCCACGACGATCCGGGCAAATTCGGGCGCATGTTCCCCGGCTTGCCTGGCCTGCACGTCGACGACGAACGCCTTCAAGCGTTGGCCCAATCGATGATGGACCCGGGGGATCTGAGCGGCGACAACGCCCGCATCCCCGCCGGGTTCACCTATCTCGGACAGTTCGTCGACCATGACATCACGCTGGACCTGACCTCGCTGGGCGAGAAGATGCGCGATCCCACGGGGGTTCAGAACTTTCGCTCGCCCAGCTTGGACCTGGACAGCATCTATGGCCGCGGTCCCGATGGCAGCCCACACATGTACGCCCGCGATCCCGCCACCGGCAAACCGACGCCGAAGCTCTTGATCGGACGCAACATCACGGTGGATTTCGGCGGGGTGACAGGAGATTTCCGCAACGACCTGCCGCGCAGCCCGGAAGGCCAGGCCCTGATCGGGGACCATCGCAACGACGAGAACCTCGTCGTCGCGCAGACCCACCTCGCCTTCATGAAATTCCACAACAAAGTGGTCGATCTCTTGGCGGCGGAGGGGAGCGAGGGCGCGGCGCTGTTCCACGAGGCCCGCCAGACCGTGACCTGGCATTACCAGTGGATCGTGCTGCACGATTTCCTGGGACGGCTGACCGAACCCGGCACGGTCGACCGGATCCTCCATGACGGGCGCAAGTTCTATCGCTTCAAGCGGCTGCCCTACATGCCGGTGGAGTTTTCCGGCGCGGCCTATCGGCTGGGCCACTCGATGGTGCGGCAGGATTACGACTACAACCGGGTCTTTCCGAATGCCGATTTCTCGCTGCTGTTCGGGTTCACAGGGTTGTCGGGGCAGATCATCGGCGACCTGGCACCGCAACCGCCCAACGCGCCCCTACCGGTCTCGCACCTGCCTTCGAACTGGATCATCGACTGGCGGAGGTTCTTCGAGCTCGACCCGGAGGTAACGCCCCAGGCCACACGCAAGTTGGACGGGTTCCTCGCAGCGGA
>JBNGDM010000123.1:0-9300 GCA_049975105.1 Rhodovulum sp.
GCGCGTTGACCTCGTAGATCTGGCGCATCGTCGCGTCGGCATGGCCGCACAGCGCACCGGCGACCCGGTGGTCCAGGTCGGGATCGAGCTCGCATTCATCGTAGAGCAGCGACCGCAGGATATGGGGCCCGTGGTCGATCAATTCGGTCATGTTGCGCCACAACCAGGTATGTCCCCACCCTGCCGCGCTGTCGTTGGGGCTGGAGAAAAGCGGCTCGCCGCGCCGGGCGTCGTAAACCTGCCAGAGATGCACCGTATCCGTGTCCATCAACAACACCGCATCAAGATACGGGGTCAGAACATCGGGCAGGCGACCGTCTATCCTGGTGCCCGTCTTGGAGGTCACGATATCGGCCATCCAGCCCGTCGCATCCCGCAGGAATTGCTTGTCGAGAAGGCCTGTCCGCAGATCGAGATCCCGCAGCGGCAGTTTCGACAGCAGCGCCGCCGCGCCGGCCACCTGATAAGCGTTGACCCGGCTGCGATGGGTGGCCAGGGTCGGCGCCTGAGCCAGCAACGCATTCGCGCTTTCGGCCACATCGACCAGAAAGACCGGCCTTTTTGCCAAGGCCTGGCGCTTGCGGCCGGTTTCACCCCGCGCCATGTGGCGGAACGTGCGCCAGGTCGCGCGCAACCCCTCGACCAGCGGCTCGGGATACCCGGCCCGGTCGGCAAATTCCTTCAGGAAATCGCAATAGGCCTTGGCCGACTCAAAGGTGAAAGACCGCCCGCCATACCCGGTTCCGCGCGCCGCATGCTCATGCAGGGTCTCGGCAAAGGCGCTTGCGGTCGGCTCGGTCAGTTCGGGGGGCAAGCCGGCATCGGCGGCAGCACGCAGAAGGCGGCGCAGAGCCGACACCATGGCCTTGATCCGGCTGCTCGATGGACGGGAATGGGCTGGCAAATCGATGATCGCCTGCATCTGGGAGAGGAACGGCTCCGGAAGGTCATGGCCCACGGGCTTTTTCGGGGGGCGCGGCCGCTTGTTGGCCTTGTGGCTGGCTTTCTGCACGATCCGCGTGTCCAGATTGCCGGGATCGATCAGGGCCAGCGTGGCGCTCAACTCCTTCAGCGCGTCCGGTCCGCTCTGGAAACGCAGCACATCCGCTTCGTCGATCGGCCCCAGGCCCTGGCGGTGCCGGAACCAGCGGTCCGCCATGCGGATCCTCCGCTGCGGGTACCCGTCCTGCAGAAGACCCTCTGCCACAGGGCCCAGTTCGGACCACAGCGGATCGGCCAGCACCTGCGTAATGGGCCGGCGGTCGAAACCGGTGGACCCGATCGCCCAATCGCTCCCCTCCCCGCTCACATGTGCGATCCGCCGAAGAAGCGAAAGCTGGGAGTCCTGCGTCGATTGCGCGACACCGCGCGCGCGAAGCGTCTCGAAATAGGCCTCCACTGTCTGCTGGCACAGGCGCTCGGGCAGATGGCGTTCCCGCGCAACCTCGACCAGCATCCGCAGAATGCAGGCGACATTCAAGCGGTTGCTCTGCAGGCCGCGGCCCTCCTCATCCTGGCCGGCATCGATCCGCTTGAGGAGATCGCGCATCCATTTCGGCAGATCCGCCTCTTTCACCCGGCAGATGTATCGGCCGCTTTTCTCCGCCCAATCCAACCCCTCGCCCGTGTAGCGGGCATACCGGCGCAGCTTGTGCAGGCGGTCCCGGATGGCCGATTTTGCCCGGCCGCTGGCCTCTATCCTGGAAACAAGCGCCGCGACGGTCTCGGCCGACAGGTCTTCGGGCAGACCCTGGTCACGCGCAACGACCAGAAGTTCGCGCAAGGCCGGCGCCGCATCGAAAGGCTTGCCGTTGGTCGGGGTCAGGCGGGTAACGCCGCGATCCCAGTCCTCTGCCGCCGCGACCATGCGCGGCGGCAGATCTGCATAGCGGGGCGCGCTCATGTCCGCACCCTCCGAACCAGAGCGCGGTTCACATCCGCCAACCCATCAAGACCCCGCTGCATCTGTTTCGCACGATCGAGGAAACCGTAGAACTCTTCCACCGTCTTGGGCAGATCGCCCAGCAGGGTCGCGATCATCAGAATATCGGCGTTCGGCTGGTTCACAAGGATCGAGGCGATGCCATGGCGCACCTGATGCAGCCGCATGTAGAAGTCGACCGCGGCGGTCGCATTGCGCCAGGCGTGGCGCAGGCTGGAATAGCCGGCACCGCCCAACAACCGCGTGGGATCGGGGGCGTTCATGCGATTCATCGCCCTGTCGCGCGGCGCACCCAGCCACCAGTCGAGAATGGCCCGCGGATCGACCTTGCCGCGCCGTTTCAGCGACAGGTCGAAATCGGCCTTGTTCTTCACCAGCGTCCCCGGGATGACCAGGTTCACCTCGCGCCGCCCCTGGGGGCGAAAGACATGGGCGTTCGGCCCCTCGACCTCGAGTGCCAGCAAGGTCTTGGCCCGCAACGGCAGAAAGGTCAGGATCGCGGCGGCTGCCGCCGCCATCGCCAGGTGGCACGCCCGCGCCTTCTGACAATCGTTGAGCGTGTCATATTCCGCCATCATCGGGGCGGCCTTCTCGTAGAGGCGCCAGGCGAGATTGAGAAAGCCCCAGATCCGCTCTTCGGACTCGAGAAGGCGCTTGCAGAACTGGCGGTTCGTCTCGGTCATGCCGTCGCACTGGTCGAAAAACCCTTTCCTGAAGAACACCCGGCCCACAAGACGGAAATCCGGATTCAGCCGCGCGGCATATCGGAAAACCGCGCCAAGGTTCTTCTTGACGGTCCTGGGCGCCAGCGGCTTCCACGGCAGGGTGCCGTCGGCCTCGGCATCAAAGACCGCCTCGATCATCGACAGGGTGAAGAATGACTCGGGCTCCGGATCCTCGGACGGCTCCAGCATGTCCAGCGCGATCAGGGCACTGAAATACCAGTTCAGGCCATCAAGCTCGTTCTTGACGGTTTCGGGCGACAGCCCTTCGGTCCTGAGCCCCTTGAGAAATCCCTCCAGCGGGCGCCCCTCGGCCAGCTCTTCGCGATAACGCGCAAGGGCCGCCACGACCCGGGGCGAAAACTGCGGTGTCTGCCGACGATGGTCGGCCCGCGGAATCGCCCCGATGGGCTGGACGGGCAACAGCCGAGCCGGGATCGCGCCGGAGTCGCGCAACCTGTCGAGCAGGCGGCCAGCGCGAGTCAGCGAGGATTTCTGACCCGTCGTCGCCGCCAGCTTGAACCGGTAGATGACGGCGGCGGTGATATCGCGGGGCTGCAGAAGGTCTTCTCGGGCCGCGTTGCGCAGGACGTGCAACGCAAACAGATCCTCCTGCCGGAACCCGAGGCCGGATTTGCCGGGCCGCAAGAGATCCTCGAAGGCGGCCTCAAGCGCGGTCCAGTCGTCGACCTGCGCCGCCAGGGCCTTGCGCTGCGCATGCAAGCCGGTCGCATGCAGCATCAGGTTATGGACATTCGAGAACCAGGTCTTGAACTGCGCGTGGGTATTGAACCCCTCCGGCGTCTCGCCACGCTCGACATAGGGCCGCCACGTCCTGGCAAAGCGCACCGGATCTGCCGGGATGCGCATGATCGGGCAGTTGAAGGACGGCAGCCGGGCACATTTGTTGGCCGAGCCGCGCACCTTCTTGGCATTGGCGGCGGAATAGGGAATGAGCCCGGCATCGAGCCGGTCGACGCAATCCTGCAGGGTCAGCGCAGGGGCCATGGTGGAATCGGGGGAGTCGAACATGAAAACCTCTCTGGTTTCTGTGGTGGGAAGATTGGCCATTCGGCCGATTGCGAAAGCGGGAATCCGATTTGCGCGATGAGGTGTTTCTTGCGCGGTTCGGGCTTTTTCTCGGGAAGTGAGGCGCGCGGCTTGTGAAACTTGAGAGATGAGGTTCACCGGGCGATCTCCTCACCTTTTTCCGGATCGGGGATATTTTCGTCCTGCGGGGCTTTCGCCTCATCGGGGGCGTCCGCACAGGCCGGATCCATCATGCGAAACCGGTATTGCGCACCCAGCCGGATGGCGGACAGATCGCCGGATTCGACCCAGTTGCGGATCGCCGCGGGGGTGACCTGGTAGGCCTCTGCCAACTCCTTGGTGGTGCGTAGCGGCGCGGCCAGCGCCTCATGCTGCGCGGGGTTGCGCATGTCGTCGAGGCTGAGACCCTCTGCCTTCCAGATGTCGATCCAGCCATAGCGTGACCGTTTCCACGGCCCGCGTTGCGCAGGCAGCTTCAGTTCCTTGATCAATCGACGGGTGGTATCGTCGGACAGCTGCCAGTGCCGGGCGAGCGCAACCAGGGGGACCGGCGGCAGGCTGGTGGTCACGTTGCGGGAACGGGTCCGGCGAGGATCTGTGCGTCTTGTCTTCATGCACAGGATAGGGGTTGATCCGACGATCCACGGAAATTTTCCCGACGGAAAAAAATACGAACTTTTCGCCAAGTATCTGTTTTAGAATGAAAGAAAATTTACCAGCGCCCCCACAGAGGCCCGCTTTTACACGCTCCCGGGCCCGGCAGAGCGCCGGACCCGGGACATATGTTCAGCGGTCGCGCAGCGCCGCGACCCGTCGCTCTGCCTCGACAAGGGCATGCGTTCGAACGACTGCCTGCATCACTTCGGCCAACTGGCCGCGGCAGGTATCCAGGCAGATCGCGCGTGCGCCGCGGTGGGGTCGGAGAACGCCGTCGTAAATCGGCTCGTCACCGATCGCGCCGACCTCCACCGCGACAGGACGCCAGACGGTGTCCGCTTCGATTTCCTCGTCGAGGCGGTCGAGCAGGACCGCGAGGTCCGAGCGCGCGCGTTCCACGAACAGGTTCCCTGTTTCACAAGCCCGCAGGCAAGCGCGGACCAGAAGCCGGTCGCGGTTGGGCATCAAGGCCACCGTCTTTTGCAAAGCGGGTATAGCATGTGATGCCGCAATCAGGGCTTCGGCGGCGGTGATTTCCGGAATAAGGGTGTCTTCGGACATTGGGAATGGTCCTTCTTGTTATGCGGCACGACCATCGCGCCGCGTCAATCACCCGGAAACCTTCTACTTTCTGTCTTTCCTCCTTTTCTGCTGCGGTCGCCGCATCCAGCGGGCGACCGCAACAGAAAAGGCGGGCGGCGGGCCCCAGCCCCTGACGCCAAATGTTGAAATGATCGCTCTTGTTGGCCGCGTTGCGGATAACATTCCTTTTCAGTCAGGCACGTGGCGGATTCCAGAAGGGAGAAGCCAGGGTCGGCATGGCTCGACAATATTGTCGACGGCCTGACATTCGAGCCTTGCGCCGCACTAACATTGGCTTATACCTGTTAGTGCGATATCTGAAAGGAGGGCCGATGTCCAACCTTACCATACGCATGGATCCGCTGGAGAAAGACAAGCTCATGGCGTGGGCTGCGCTCAGGGGGACAAGCGTCACCGAATACATCAAGCAACTGGTCGCCGCCGACATGGCGGCCGGAAGCCCTGCGGACCGCGCCGCCGCCTGGTTTCGCGAACACGAAGCCGCGCTTTGCGCCGAAGCGGAGCATATCGAGACCAGGGGTGTGCCCGGGTCGCACCTGGCGCTGAACCATCCCTGGCCCGATGAACAGGTTTGACGTCTTCAGGATCGGCGCCGATCTGTATCTGGTTGTCCAGGCTGAACACCTGCTGGACCTCAACACGATCATTCTGCTGCCGATCCTGCCGGCTGATGCGCTTCCTGCCCTGAGAAAGCTTACCGTCGATATCCGGATCGAGGGCGAAATCTATCGCATTCGTGCGCACATGCCGCTCACGGTGGAAGCGTATCGTTTGCGGCACCTGACTCCTGTTCATCGATTGTCTTCGGATGAAGGTCAAAAGGTGATGGATGGCCTATACACGATCTTGTGGGGTCTCTGAGTGACAGTAACTTCAACATTTGCCGTCAGGGGCTGGGCGGCGGGCCTGCCGCATTCCGCGTGGTGGGACATGGGGCCGCCGGGTGATGACCCGGCGATGACCCGGCGGCCCTTTCGCATTTTCGAACACTAGGGATTTGACCGACCTGGCTCTTTGCAGAAACCTCCGAACGGTTTATGTGTTCAGGTGTACACATGCTTGGAAAGAACAGGCCATGACCGCCAGCACGACGATGACGATCCGGCTCGATCCGCAGCTGAAAGCGAAGCTGGGGAGATTGGCGGACGGAACACGCCGCAGCCGATCCTTCCTCGCGGCCGAGGCGGTGGAAGCTTATGTGAATCGCGAGCTGGCAATCATCGAGGGCATCGAACGCGGGCTTGCGGATGTGGAAGCCGGTCGGACGGTCAGCCATGAAGATGCGATGGCATCCGTGCACCAGGCGATTGAGGATGCAGCAGGCGGCACCGCATGAACCGACCGGTTCGCTGGTCCATCGAGGCGCGGGATGATCTTGCAGACCAGGTTTGCTACATCGCGCGCGACAACCCCGCAGCGGCCCGTCGCGTGGCCGATGCCATCGACAGAACGGCCCTGGCTCTGGGCGACACGCCGACCGGGCGTCCCGGTCGGGTGACAGGCATCTACGAGAAGTCGGTGACGGGTCTGCCCTACATCCTCGCCTATGCGATCACCAAAGCGGGCGGCGAAGAAGTGGTGGCCATTGTTCGGGTGATCCATACGGCGCGCGACTGGTCTGCCGAGAACTGGCCGGAGTGATCCCGGGTTCTACAAACAAAGGCGGCCAGCCTCATCGCGCTCGATTTCTAGGAAACATCTGAAAAACACTGCACGTGTGGCATGATCAGGTGGATTTGGGCATCCCTTGGAGGGAGACCCAGCCGATGCCCGTTTCGCCCTGCACATGAAGAAGGCAAAGCGCGGCGACAAGTAGAGGCCGGCAAGGCCCGCCACGTTACCCGGCCCGCCGCTTCACCCAGCCCAGGAACGCCTTGTCGGGGCTGCGCAGCACCTTCTTCCCCGTGGCAGCCCACATTGCCCGCCACTCGGCCTCCAGCGCGTAGACATCCGCCCCGGGCACCAGCCGGCGCGCCTCGTCCAGCGCGTCGGGGGAAAGCTGCGGCCCCCTGCCCTGCCCCGGTTCGATCACCGCGGCTTTCGGTGTCACCCGGATGATATCGCCCTCTTCCTCGACGAGCTCGTAATCGGGCAGGTTGCCCGCCCGGATGATCTCGCGCAGCATCGCGCGGAAGACGCGGCGCGGGCTCGACGAGCCGGACTTCTTGAGCAGCGTCTCGACCGATACCCGCCACACGGGCTGGCGCCCGCAATGCTTGCGGGCAAGCTCGTAGATCCGCCGCTCCAGCGGTTTTCGCATGCGAAAATAGTCACGGTTGAGCGTGAGCACCGACTTCGCCAGCACCGCGCGGTAGAGCCATTCCGACAGCGTCACGCTGACCCGCACCATCCGCCCGCCGCGGGTCTTGCGCAGGATCTGCCAGGCCTCGATCAGGCCGAAGCCGGTCGTCGTCTCCTGGTCGCCGGTGACGATGTTGGTGGTGATCCGCGTCCCGGCCAAGCGTTCGAAGGCGTCGCGCAGGCGGCGATAGCTGTCACCGCTGGTCTCGCGCCCGGTGGCGATCAGCAGGTCGTGCGCGGTCAGCGTCAGGGTGCGCGAGGTCGGCCGACCGGCATTGATCGCCGCCATCAGCTGGCTGATGCAGAAGATCAGGATATCGGCATCGAAGATCGTCGCCCTGCCCTTCACGGATGGCGTCACCGTCACCTGCACCCCGTTATGGTCATATTCGAGGATGCGCCGATCGGGCCGGGTCGAAAGCGAGAACAGCGGATGCTCCATCGACGCGAGGTCGTGCTTGGGCACCGCCGCGAAGAAATCGCAGAGGAAAAAATCCTTCTGGATGGGGACTGCCCCGGTCATGCCTGCCTTGTCTCTTGTGTCTGCCTGCCTGGCCCGGTTGTTCCGGACCGCCCCGTTTTTCGGGGTTTCATTGACGCCCCACCCTAAGGGCTGTGGATAACTCCGTCCAGCCTTGTCCCTTCCGGATCGGGGGTTCGGAGTCGCCCCAGCGTGGCTTCAGAGTCGCCTTATCGGGGTTTCGGAATCGTGTGGCCCCCGATTGCCCTACCTGAAACCATTGATTTCATGGCGTATCATGCTTTCACATGCCTCCCCGTAACTAATAAATAACAACAAAATAACAGGGCCAGTGCGGGAGCAGCGCCCTGCCCCACGGTTCCCGCGGACCCGAATCGTCCGGATATTGCCGAGAAAAAGCAGAGAGATGACGTTTCCCTTTGCGTGTATCGCGTTTTGTGTCACATTGGGGAAAACACGATACATCGGGGCTCGAGCATGCAGACCAACGACCTGCCTCCCTATTTCAACATCTCGCCCGACAAGGCGATGGCGGACCTGCCTCCGCCCACCGGAACCGCCGGGCTGCAGGCAATCGCAGAGGCCTGTACCCGCGGCCGGGACGACCTGGCCAGCCGCGGACTGGACGAGATGGGCACCCGCCGGCTGAGACCGTTTTCAACCTGGGAAATCACCAAGTACCTGATCCCCGTCGCCCCCGCCCATTTCCGCCGCGTCCTGCGCGAGAACCCCGATCTGCCCCAGGGCATCAGCGAGGTCGAAGGCGGCGCCAAGTGGTTCAGCCTCGACGAGGTGCTGCGGCTTCGGGCCCATTTCGGACAGACCGGATCGAAGGCAAAGGAATACCTCCCCTACCGGCCCGAGGGGCTGCCGGCGAAGGTGGTCGCGGTCGCGAATTTCAAGGGTGGGGTCGGCAAGACCTCGACCTGTGCGCATCTGGCGATGTCGGCCGCGCTCGACGGCTACCGGGTGCTGGTGGTGGATCTCGATTCCCAGGGGTCGATGACCTCCATTTTCGATGGCCGCGTGGCCGATGAATGGGACACCGTCTTCCCCTTGCTCGCCCGCCATTACGGCGAACATCTGAGGGCCGAGAACCAGCGCCGGCTGGATCGGGGCGAGGCGCCCCTGCCCCTGGACGAGACGCTGACCGAGGCCATCAAGATGGGTCCCGCCGACATCATCCAGAAAACGCATTGGCCCAATATCGACCTGATCGGGGCGCAGTTGAACCTGTACTGGTCCGAGTTCCAGATCCCCGTCTGGCGGATGAACGCGCGAACCTGGAAACTCTGGGACGCGCTCGGCGAGGCGCTGACGGGCGGCGGGGTGCTGGACCGGTATGACCTGGTCTTTCTCGATACCCCCCCGGCCCTGGGCTATCTCACGATCAACGGGCTGGCCGCAGCCGATATCCTGCTGGTGCCGGTCGGCGCCAGTTTCGTGGAATTCGACTCCACGGGCCGTTTCTTCGACATGCTGCACGCCACCTTCTCCTCGATCGAGGAGGGCGAGAACATGGCCGCCCGCGCCCTGGGGCGCGA
>JBNGDM010000124.1:0-9291 GCA_049975105.1 Rhodovulum sp.
CGTGTTCGCCACGAAGAGGGTGGTGACCACGTCCTCTTCCTTGGTCTGCATGCCCGACAGACCCTTGCCGCCACGGCGTTGCGCGCGGAACTCGGCCAGCGGCGTGCGCTTGATATAGCCGGACTGGGTGACCGTCACGACCATGTCTTCGCGCTCGATCAGGTCCTCGTCTTCCATTTCGCCGGACCAGTCGGCGATCTCGGTACGGCGGGGGACGGCGAACTGTTCGCGGACCTCTTTCAGTTCGTTGGAAATAATTTCCATGATCCGCTCGCGAGACCGAAGGATTTCGAGGTAATCCTTGATCTTAGCCGCCAAATCTTCAAGTTCGTCAGTAACTTCCTTGACGCCCAACTGGGTCAGGCGCTGCAGCCGCAGATCAAGGATGGCGCGAGCTTGGGTTTCGGACAGGTTATAGGTGCCGTCCTCGTTCATCTTGTGGGTCGGATCGTCGATCAGTCGGATATAATCGGCGATCTCGGCGGCGGGCCAGCGCCGTTCCATCAGCTTTTCGCGGGCTTCCGCTGCATCGGCAGACGCGCGGATCGTGGCGACCACCTCATCGACGTTCGAGACGGCCACGGCCAGGCCGCACAGAATATGGCTACGCTCGCGAGCCTTGCGCAGTTCGAACGCCGTGCGACGTGCCACAACTTCCTCTCGGAAGTCTATGAAAGCGGTCAGAAATTTGCGAAGCGTCAGGGTCTCGGGCCGGCCGCCGTTCAGCGCCAGCATGTTGCAGCCGAATGAGGTCTGCATCGGCGTGAAACGAAACAGCTGGTTCAGCACGACATCGGGCGTGGCGTCGCGTTTGAGTTCAACCACCACGCGGACACCGACCCGGTCGGATTCGTCCTGAACGTGGGCGATGCCCTCGATCCGCTTGTCGCGGGCGGCCTCGGCAATGCGTTCGATCATCGTGGACTTGTTCACCTGGTAAGGGATCTCGTCGATCACGATGGCGTAACGGTCCTTACGGATCTCTTCGACACGGGTCTTGGCGCGGATGATGACGCTGCCGCGCCCTTCCAAATAAGCTTTGCGCGCGCCGGACCGGCCCAGGATGATCCCGCCAGTGGGAAAATCCGGGGCTGGGACATATTCCATCAGCGCTTCGCTGGACAGATCCGGGTCCTCGATCAGCGCGAGCGTTGCGTCCACCACCTCGCCAAGGTTGTGCGGCGGGATGTTCGTGGCCATGCCGACCGCGATGCCGCCCGCGCCGTTGACCAGCATGTTCGGAAATCGCGCGGGCAGGACCGTAGGCTCGAGATCCTTGCCGTCGTAATTGTCTTGGAAATCGACGGTGTCCTTCTCGATATCCGCCAGCAATGCCTGTGCGGATTTTGCCATCCTCACTTCGGTGTAGCGCATGGCCGCCGGGTTATCGCCGTCCATAGAGCCGAAGTTGCCTTGACCGTCCAGCAAGGGCAGCGACATGGAAAAGGGCTGCGCCATGCGCACGAGCGCGTCATAAATCGCCGAGTCACCGTGAGGATGGTATTTCCCCATCGTGTCACCGACCGGACGGGCGGACTTGCGATAAGGTTTGTCGTGGGTGTTGCCGGTCTCGTGCATCGCATAGAGAATTCGGCGGTGGACGGGCTTCAGGCCATCGCGGAGATCCGGGATTGCACGGGAAACGATCACGCTCATCGCGTAGTCGAGATAGGAGGTCTGCATCTCCTGCTCGATCGCGATGGTGGGCCCGCCAAAAGCGGGCCGGTCCGGCGCGCCCTCGGGGCCGTTTTCGTCTTCGTTCTCAGGGGGTTCAGGCGTGTCGTTCACGTTGCGTCCCGGCCTTTCCAGCCTGCTCTATATCTTGTTGGGAATATCCTATCAGAACCTTCATATGGGGTGCAATGGGCGAGGCGTCTCCCGGCTGGCAGCCCCTGGGGTAGAGTGCCAACACTTTGTTTTCATTGAAAATCAATCGCGGTTTGGCATCATTGAGTCATTGACGCCACCAGGAGGTTCCTACCGTGCACCAGTCAGAGACGGAATTGATGCTGAAGGGATATGGCCTGACGACGGCCGAATTCTTTTACCGGATGCCCGATTACCAGAGCGTTCTGAACAGTTTCATCTGGCAGGATTACGACATAGCGCCCGATCATCCGCGGCTTTTCAAGTTCATCGAATTCTGGCAGGAGCAGATCGACGGCCCGTTGCACTCGGTCCGGTTCACGCATCGAAAGATGATCGCGCCCGGGGAATGGCGCAACGTGGTGGGCCAGTTCACCCTGCACTGAGGTGCCTTGCTGGGCGATGGAACGGCCGTATGAATTCCATATGAATCTCATATGATTTCCATATGAGTCCAGTACGCGCCAGGCACCCGGCCGGAAGGCTCTAGCGCCCCGACCGGCTGTGCGCATACCCCCACAGCCAAAGGCAGAACAGCGCGGCGGACATGAGCGCGTTGTAGCTGGCCATCGACAGGCCGAAGAGGGTCCACTGCACCTGGTCGCACAGGACGATGGGCTGGACCAGGGTGGGATCGAGAAGCTGTTCGGGGGTCATGCCCCGGAACCCCGCGACGTCGCCAGAGCACGAGGAGGGACCGGGCCACCATTTCCGCTCGACGCCCGTGTGATAGGTACCCAGCCCGGCGGAGATGGCCATGGTGGCGGCGCCTGCGATGGGCAGCATCCGGCCTCCGATGGCAATGGCGGCCATTCCGAGAAGCGGCGCGATCGCATGCGGCCAGCGCTGCCACAGGCACAGCTTGCAAGGCGCGAGACCCACCACGTACTGAAACCAGTAGCCCGCCAGCAGAATCGCCAGCGAGGCGAAGGCGGCGAGGAAGATCGCCTGGTTCCGGGTCGGTCTCACAGGAATTTCACCGCGTAGAAGCCGCCGATCAGCAGAACGACGAACAAGGTGAACAACAGCCCCAGATAGCGTTCGATGAAGGCGCGGATCGGGGCGCCGAATTTCCACAACAGCGCGGCCAGCACGAAAAACCGGATCCCGCGCGCGATCACGCTGGCCACCATGAACACGCCCAGGTTCAGCCCGGTCGAGCCCGACAGGATGGTGATGACCTTGTAGGGAAAGGGCGTGATCCCGGCGATCAGCACCGCCCAGGCGCCGTAATCGTTGTAGCGGGCCGAGAAGTCGTCGAAATAGGCGTCCTTGCCGTAGAACTCGAGCACCGGGCGGCCCACCGTCTCGAAAAAGCCCCAGCCGATGACATAACCCATCAGCCCGCCCAAGACCGAGCCAACCAGCGCCACCCCGGCGATCAGCCAGGCGCGCGAGGGCCGGGCCAGGATCATCGGGATCATCAGCACGTCGGGCGGGATCGGAAAGACCGAGCTTTCGATGAAGGCGACCACGAAAAGGGCCCGCAAGGCGTGCGGGCTGTCGGCCAGCGACAGGGTCCAGTCGTACAGGCGGCGAAGCATCGTCGGGCGGCCCTCGGTTCGGTCCCGGCCCACAAGCCACGGGCCGCGCCCCGCGTCAAGGCGTAGGGGCCGTGCGCCGCCGCACCGGCGGGCGATGTGGGGCGTGTGCGTGTGACGGGTGCGATTGACCGGCGCGCGGACGCGCGCTAATGGGGGGCGCGTGGCCCGAGTGGCGAAATGGTAGACGCAGGGGATTCAAAATCCCCCGCCGCAAGGCGTGTCGGTTCGAGTCCGACCTCGGGCACCAGCCATCCCAAGTGATCCCGTGATTCGCCGGTCGGGCGGAGCCGGTCGGTTCCGGCCCGGTATTCAATCGCCGCCTTTCCCCGCCATTGGCGCGGCCCCGCGCGACGGCGGCAGCCCACATTCGCCGAACGGTTAACGCGTGGGCCGGGCCGGTGGGGTGGAAACAATCCCGCCGGTGATCGGGTCGGTCGGCTGCAACGATGGGCCGGGACCGGCGCGGGTCGTTGCAGGCTGCGAAACAGTCGGGGTCCGGGCCGGTCCCGCCATGGAAACGATCGCCATCAGCGCCGGTGGCCGGAGGGCGCGAAATGTGGCGGCCACGTCAGGGTCTTGCCGTGATTTCGTCGGGTTTTGCTTTGGGGCCCGCAGGTCGCGCCATATCCTGAACGGGCCTTGCTGGGGGCAGGGGCATCGGGTGCGGCCAATGGGGGTTGGCCGCATGAAAGGCCGGGGCACCGTGCCGCGTCGGAACCTGCGTATTGTGGCGGGCGTCCGGGCGGGTGAAACGCGGTGTTCCGGCCGATTTTCGCGGGGGACAGGGGGTTTCCCGCCGGCGCGGCCCGAGGGCGGCCCATAACGTCGCACCGGCTGGACAGCCGGGCAGCCTTGGGGGCAGGCTGGGGCGACGGCCATGGGCCAGCACGGGGATGGCGATGAGCGACGAGACGGAGACCTGGCACCTGATGCCGGTGGCGATCCTGGCGATCCTCTGGAACCTTGCGGGCTGTGCCGATTACGTGATGACGCAATATGGCGCGGCGTCTTACCTGCAGGTCTTCACCCAGAGCCAGGCCGCGTATTTCAACGCGCTGCCCGCCATGGTGGACGGCGTCTGGGCGACGGCGGTCTGGGGCGGGCTGGCGGGGTCGGTGATGCTGTTCCTGCGGCTGGGCGCGGCGCCCTGGGTGCTGGGCGTCGCGGCGCTGGCGATGCTTGGCTGCGCGGGCTGGCTGATCGTGTTTGCCACGCCGCCGCTGATCGCGGTGTCGGGCGCGTTCGGCGTGGCGATGATCGCGGGCGCGGCGGCGATGGCGGTGGTGTTCTACCTGTATGCCCGGCAGATGCGGGTCGCCGGGGCGTTGGGCTAGGGCGCCCGGGCGCGCCAGACGGCCCAGTCTTCGGGCGTGTCCAGATCGGTCAGCGCGCGCCGGCCGGGCAGCGGGCAGGGGCGCACGGTTTCGCCGGCCAGAACGGCACGCCCGCCGGTGTCGCCCGTGACCGCCGCCAGCGCGTCGAGACAGCGCGCGGGAAAGACCACCGGGTGGCCCGGCTCGCCGGTTTCGGCGGTGGCGCGCAGCGCGGTGTCGGGCACCTCTTCGAACTGGCGCAGCATGAGCGCGATGTCGGCCGCGACGATCTCGGGCATGTCGGGCAGCAGCACCATCAACCCCGCGGCCCCCGCCGCGCGCGCCGCCTGCGCCCCCGCGCGCAAGGATGCGGCCATGCCCTCGGCCCCGTCGACATAGGTGGCGCGAAAGCCTTGCAGGCCCTCCAGCATCTCGGCGCGGGGTCCACCCGCGTGCCGCGGCAGGGTCACCAGGACCGGCGCCTGCGTGGCCAGCGCGGCGCGCATCTGGCGGCGCAGCAGCGCCTCGCCCTCGACCGGTTCCAGAAGCTTGTCGCGCCCGCGCATCCGGGAGGACGTTCCGGCCGCGGGCACGAGGATCAGCACCTTGCCCATGGTCCCAGACTAGGCCCTGCGCGGCGCGGGTGCAAATCCGCCCCTGCGGCGCCTCCGTCTAGCGTTCCGGGATCAGCCCGCGCGGGCTGAAGCGCAGCACCAGGAGCAGGATCACCCCCATGGTCAGCAGCCGCATATGCGCGACGCTGTCCAGAAGATGCGCGCGCAGCGCCGAATCCTCGGCCATGCCGCTGGTCAGCACGCCCATCAGGAACGCGCCGAAGGGTTCGACCTGCACCCACAGGAACCAGATCAGGAAGCCGCCCAGCACCGCGCCCCAGTTGTTGCCCGACCCACCCACGATCACCATCACCCAGACCAGGAAGGTGAACCGCAGCGGCTGGTAGGAGGACGGCGTCAGCTGGCTGTCATAGGTGACCATCATGGCGCCCGCGAGGCCGCAAATGGCAGAGCCGAGGATGAACACCTGCAGGTGGCGGCGCTTGACGTCCTTGCCCATCGCCTCGGCCGCGACCTCGTTGTCGCGGATCGCGCGCATCATCCGCCCCCAGGGCGAATTCAGCGCGGTCTGCGTCAGCCAGATCAGCGCGATCAGAACGGCCGCGAAGAGGCCGGTATAGGCGAGCTTGACGAAAAGCGTCGAGGCGGTGACCGGGTCGAGGCCCAACGCATCGGCCCGTGCCACGAAGCCCGCGCTTTGCTGCAGGTCGACCTCGTAGGGGACGGGGCGGGGCACGCCGATGACGTTCTTGACGCCGCGGCTGAGCCAATCCTCGTTCTTGAGCACGGCGATGACGATCTCGGCGATGCCCAGCGTGGCGATGGCCAGGTAATCCGAGCGCAGCCCCAGCGCGGTCTTGCCGATCACCCAGGCGGCACCGGCGGCCAGCAGCCCGCCCACCGGCCAGCCGATCAGCACCGGCAGGCCGAGCCCCCCCAGATAGCCGGTAGCGGCCGGGTTCACCGCCTCGATCGCGGCGACGCCCGGGTCGAACACGGCGCGGAACAGGAAGAAACCCGCAACCAGCCAGCCGATCATCGCCAGCGCCCGCACCCGGCCGTGGCCAAGCCGCCGCCAGATCAGGACCGCGCCCAGGATCACGCCCAGCCCCAGCGCCAGACCGCCGAGCGCGCGCAACCCGCCCACAGCCCAAGCCTCGCCCACGGGGGGCATGGCGACGATCACCGCGCCCAGCCCGCCCAGCGCGACGAAGCCCATGACACCCACGTTGAACAGGCCCGCATAGCCCCACTGCATGTTCACGCCCAGCGCCATGACCGCCGAGATCAGCCCGTAGTTCAGGATGAACAGCGCCGCGTTCCAGCTTTGGACCACGCCGGTGCCCAGGATCAGCAATGCCACGAGGGCGAACAGGCCCATTTCCCTGAGTGTCATACCGCTTTCCCCCGGAACAGGCCCGTGGGCCGGAACAAAAGCACGATCACGAGGATCACGAAGCTGACCGCGAACTTGTAATCGGTCGACAGAAGCTGCACGAGCCCGTCCGGTTCAAGGGGTTCGGGCAGCAGGTAGACCAGCACCTTTTTCCAGGCATAGGTGATCGTCACCTCGGAAAACGCGATCACGAAGCCGCCGGCGATGGCGCCCAGCGGGCTGCCCAGCCCGCCGACGATGGCGGCGGCGAAGATCGGCAGCAGAAGCTGGAAATAGGTGAAGGGCTTGAACGACTTGTCGAGGCCGTACAGAACGCCCGCCACGGTCGCCAGCACCGCGACGATGATCCAGGTGATCGCCACCACGCGTTCGGGGTTGATGCCGGACAACAGCGCGAGATCCTCGTTGTCGGAAAAGGCGCGCATCGACTTGCCGGTGCGGGTATAGGTCAGGAACCAGAACAGCGCGGCCACCACGATGATCGCGGTCACGATGGTCAGTCCTTGCGTGCTGCGGATCGCAAGCCCCTCGGCCAGGCCCGTCATCTCCTTGAAATCGCGGGCCGAGACGATGAACCGTTCGCCATCGGCGAAGCGCTGGTCGTCGGGCCCGATGATGAAGCGCACGAGCCCGTTGAGAATGAACATCACGCCCATCGAGACGATCACCAGGATCACCGGTTTCGCCTTCTGCTCGCGGTAGAAGCGGTAGACCACCCGGTCCGTCGCCAGCAGCAGCAGCGCGGTGGCCCCGATCCCCGCGGGCAGGGCCAAGAGCGCGGTCGGCAGCGGGCCCAGCGTGACACCCAGAGATTGCAGCCACCAGGTCACGAGGATCGTCACCATCGTGCCGAACGCCATCGTGTCGCCATGGGCGAAGTTCGAGAAGCGCAGGATGCCGTAGATCAGCGTCACCCCCAGCGCGCCCAGCGCCAGCTGCGCGCCATAGGCGGTGGCGGGGATCAGAACGAAATTGGCAAAGGCCACAAGGGCGTTCAGCAGGTCCATCACTCGCAGGTTCCGAAATAGCTGACAGAGGCAGGCCCGGCGGCCAGGTGAACGGTATACCGCGCAGCACCACCGGCGACGGCCAGGTAATGGCGCGCACCACCGTCGCCGCCCTGCAGGAACAGCGTCCCGGCGCCCCGGGTCCCGAAGGTGTCGACATCGCCCGAGACCGAGCTGAGCGTGGCGCGCGCCAGCACCGTGCCGGCGCCCAGGCCGCCGACCCGGCCCTCGACCGACAGCGCGAAATCGGTGTCGGCGCAGGGCGCGGTTTCATAGCATTCCTGCACGAAGCTGCAGGACAGGGTGAAATCGTTCCCGGTGGTCCCGGCCTCTTGCTGGGCCAGGGCCGGGCCGCACATGGCGGCCAGCAGGGCCACGCCGCGGGGCATAAGGCGATCAATCGACATGGGCAATCCTCCAGGGCGCGGCGCGGCGCGCCCGGCCGGCGGCGTGTCGCGGGGTGCCGGGGGCGGGTGGGGCTTGCGGCTCATTCCGCCTCCTCGCAGCGGCCATGAATGGAAATCGAGACGGGCATCCTCTCGTCGGGATCGGTCGCGGCGGGCACCAGCGCGTGGCGCGTCAGCAGGAAGGACAGGTCGTCGAAGACCGTCATCCCGCCCGCGCCCTGTCCGGCCTCCAGCGCGCCGCCCGCGCCCTGCACGCGCACCCCCTCGAAATCCGCCAGCCGCCGGAATTCATAGGACCGCTCGCCCTCCTCGGTGGTCATCACCAGCTTGTCGCCGGCCTCTTTGCCGGGATCGAGGGAATAGACCACCTCGATCTCCTCGCAGGTGACGTCGAACCCGGCCACGCAAACCCGCTCGGCCGTGCAATCCAGCGGCGCGGCACCGGCAAGCGCCGGCCAGGCCAGAAAAAGCGCGCTCCAGATCCGCATCCTACCCCCCCAGGAATGTCCGGCGCACCTCGGGGTCCGCCAGCAACGCCTTGCCGGTGTCGGTATAGGCGTTGCGCCCCTGCACCAGCACGTAACCCTTGTCCGCGATCTCCAGCGCCTGGCGCGCGTTCTGTTCCACCATGAGGATGGAAATGCCGGTGCGCGCCACCTCGATGATCCGGTCGAACAGCTCGTCCATCACGATCGGGCTGACCCCCGCGGTCGGTTCGTCCAGCATAAGAACGCTGGGCCGGGTCATCAGCGCGCGACCCACCGCGACCTGCTGGCGCTGCCCGCCCGACAGCTCGCCGGCCGCCTGGCGGCGCTTTTCGTGCAGGATCGGGAACAGGTGATAGACCTCGTCCATCGTCGCCGAAATGTCGTCGCGACGCAGGAAGGCGCCCATCTCCAGGTTTTCCTCGACACTCATCGAGGTGAAGATGTTGTTCGTCTGCGGCACGAAGGCCATGCCCTTGGCCACGCGCGCCTGCGGCGTCAAGGCGGTGATATCCTCGCCATCCAGACGAACGCTGCCGGAATGGATGTTCAGCATCCCGAACACCGCCTTCATCGCGGTGGATTTCCCCGCGCCGTTGGGGCCCACGATCACCGCGATCTCGCCGCGGTCCACCGACACGGTGCAGCCATGCAGGATATCCGCGCCGCGCCCGTAGCCGCCGGTCATCCGGTCGCCG
>JBNGDM010000125.1:0-9279 GCA_049975105.1 Rhodovulum sp.
GTATGATGGCTATTCGATCCCGCCCTATTACGACAGCCTGATCGGCAAGCTGATCGTGCATGGCCGCGACCGGGGCGAGGCGCTGGCGCGGCTGGACCGGGCGCTGGGCGAACTGATCGTGGACGGGGTCGACACCACCGCGCCGCTGTTCCGCGCGCTGCTGCTGGAACCCGACATCCAGCGCGGCGACTACAACATCCACTGGCTGGAGCGCTGGCTGGAGGCCGGGCCGGAACTGTGACCGGCGCCGCGCGCACCGGCCCGCCGGGAGCACGGGGATGGCGGCCGAAAGACTGACGCCCCAGATGCTGCTCGGCGCCTATGCCTCGGGGGTGTTCCCGATGGCGGAATCCCGCGACGACCCCGAGGTCTTCTGGGTCCAGCCCCGGCGTCGCGGCATCTTCCCGCTGAACGGCTTCCACATCTCGAAAAGCCTCGCCCGGACGATCCGGCGCGACCCGTTCGATATCCGTGTCGACACAGATTTCACGGGCGTCGTTTCGGGCTGCGCCGACCGGGACGAGACCTGGATCAATGCCACGATCTTCGCGCTGTACCAAGAGTTGCACGCGATGGGCCACGCCCATTCGCTGGAGGTCTGGGAGGACGGCACGTTGGTGGGCGGGGTCTATGGGGTCACGCTGGGCGGCGCGTTCTTCGGGGAAAGCATGTTCTCGCGCCGGGACGATGCGTCAAAGGTTGCGCTGGCCTATCTGGTGGACAGGCTGCGGGCGGGGGGCTTCCGTCTGTTCGATACGCAGTTCATCACACCGCACCTGCGCCGACTGGGCGCAATCGAGATCGGACGGCAGGAGTACATGGCGCGCCTGGGCCGCGCGCTGGAGACCGAGGCCGATTTCGCGGCACCCGAAACCCCGCCCAGCGGTCAGGTGCTCTTGCAGCGCAGCACCCAGATGTCGTAGCGCGCGTGATCGAGCGGGTTCAACGCCGGGCTGGAGGCCAGCATCCAGCCCGAGAACAGGCGCGCCGCGCCGGTCTCGTCGGCGATCTCGATCAACGCGAAAGCATCCGAGGCCGGGTTGTCCGACGGGAAGCGGCACTCGCGCAGGGTCACCTGCAGACGGCCGAACTCGGCGCTTTGACCGGGCACGAGGTCCAGGTCGCGCGTCGCCCCCGACACCTTGTCCAGCCCGCGCAGCACCGCGCCGGCCTCGGCCGTGTCGGTTCGGATCACCGGGTCGGCCACGGGCTCGGGATCGACCGGGCGCATGACCAGCGGGTCCTCTCGCTCGATCTCGGGCAACGGCTCGCCGCGCAGCTGGTCGTTCAGCATGCTCTCGCCCGACGGCATGTCCTCGAGCGGGGCCACCGACCAGCCGTCGGCGCTCCAGCTGTTCGGGTCCCAGTCGGGCTGCTGCTGGGCGGCGAGGGGCGCGGCCACAATCGCCAGCGCGAGCGCAAGACGGCGCGCCGTCATTGCGCGGCCTCGTCGCCCGACCCGGTGACGAATTTCATCAACAGCGAGATCAGGCTGACCGCGCCCTGGGTGTCCAACACCTCGTCGCCGGGTGACAGGTTGAAGGGCGAGCCGCCAGGAATGACCTCGACGAAGGTGCCGCCCAACAGGCCCTCGGATGAGACCAGAACCGCGCTGTCATCGGGCAGTTCGATCCCCTCCTGCATCGAGAAGCGGGCATCGGCGCGGAAGGTCTGGGGGTTGAGTTCCAGCGCCGTCACGGTGCCGACCTTGACCCCCGCCAGGCGCACATCGGTGCCGACGGTCACCCCCTCGACGGAACGGAAGCTGGCGGTCAGTTCATAGCTTCCCGCGGTGCTGCCCACGCCGGTGGCGTTCGTCGCGTAGAGCAGAAAGCCCAGTGCCAGCGACAGAACCGCGCCGCCCGTGATAACCTCGGTCGTGGTGTTCTCGGCCATCGGACTATTCCGGCTGCCACGCCTCGTAATCCCTGCGCGGCGCGGGCTCGGGCCGCCGGATCGAGCCCGGCGGCGCATAGGCCAGCGGCGTTCCGGTCAGGTTTTCCTGGTGGGGCTTTTCCCAGGGCTTGTGCCGCAGGGGGCTTTCGGAAGGCGGCACGGCGTACGTGTGGTGCAGCCAGCCATGCCAGTCGGGCGAGATGCGGCTCGCTTCGACCTCGCCATTATAGATTACCCAGCGGCGCTTGCCGTCCTTGGACTGATAGAAGACGTTGCCTTGGGTGTCTTCGCCGACCTTCTGGCCGTGCCGGGCGGTGAACAGACGGGTGCCAACGGTTTCGCTGTTCCACCAGGTGACGTATTTCAGCAGGGTGTCGATCACGCCCATTGGGCCCTCCGCATCACTGTGTCCGACATATGACGCAACCGCAGGCCAAGGTCCAGTGCCGTGCCACCCGATTCCGGCGGCGAAGGCCGCGGGGCATGGCCCTCGTGGTATGAGAGGCGTTCTTGGTGCCGAGGACGACGCAAGTGTTGCGTGGAGATTTCCACGGGACCAAGATCATTAGGTTTGAACGCCGCCTCGGTTCGCAGGGCCGGCGCGCCGGGCCTAGCCCGCCGTCGCGCCTTCCTTCTTCTGGTCGGCATAGATCATCAACGGGGCCGCCACGGAGCTTACGGCCTCTTCGTTGACCACCACCTCTTCCACCGACTCCATTCCGGGAAGATCGAACATGGTATCCAGAAGAATATCTTCCATGATCGAGCGAAGACCGCGGGCGCCTGTCTTGCGCGCGATGGCGCGTCTTGCGATGGCCTTCAGCGCATCGTCGGTGAAGGTCAGCTTGACGTCCTCGAGTTCGAACAGGCGCTGGTACTGCTTGACCAGCGCGTTCTTGGGCTCGGTCAGGATCGAGACCAGCGCATCCTCGTCGAGATCCTGCAACGTCGCGATGACCGGAAGGCGGCCGACGAATTCCGGGATCAGACCGAATTTCAGCAGGTCTTCGGGTTCGAGTTCGCGGAACATCTCGCCCACGCCGCGGGTGTCGTTCTCCTTAACGTCGGCGCCGAAGCCGATCGCCGAGCCCTTGCCGCGCTGCGAGATGATCTTCTCCAGCCCGGCGAAGGCGCCGCCGCAGATGAACAGGATGTTGGTGGTATCCACCTGCAGGAATTCCTGCTGCGGATGCTTGCGCCCGCCTTGGGGCGGCACGCTCGCCACGGTGCCTTCCATGATCTTCAGGAGCGCCTGCTGCACCCCCTCGCCCGAGACGTCCCGGGTGATCGAGGGGTTGTCGGACTTGCGCGTGATCTTGTCGACCTCGTCGATATAGACGATGCCGCGCTGGGCGCGTTCCACGTTGTATTCGGACGCCTGCAACAGCTTGAGGATGATATTCTCGACATCCTCGCCCACGTAACCGGCCTCGGTCAGCGTGGTCGCGTCGGCCATGGTGAAGGGCACGTCGAGGATGCGCGCCAGCGTCTGGGCCAGCAACGTCTTGCCGCAGCCGGTCGGGCCGATCAGCAGGATGTTCGACTTGGCCAGCTCGATCTCGCCGGCCTTCGCGCCATTGTTGAGCCGCTTGTAATGGTTATGGACCGCAACGGAGAGCACACGCTTGGCGTGGCTTTGGCCGATCACGTAATCGTCCAGAACCTCGCAGATGTCCTTGGGCGTCGGCACGCCGTCCGAGGATTTCAACCCGGAGGACTTCGTTTCCTCGCGGATGATGTCCATGCAGAGTTCGACACACTCGTCGCAGATGAACACCGTGGGACCGGCGATCAGCTTGCGGACCTCGTGCTGGCTCTTGCCGCAGAACGAGCAATAGAGCGTGTTCTTGGAGTCGCTGCCTGAATTCGTCGCCATTTCGATCCCCTGCGGTCGTCCTGTCCTGCCGCTCCGTACCCTGCGCCCGGATCGCGGCCGTCTGTGCCCCACGCCTCATGACAGGGTAGGGCAGTCTATGGTAAGGCACAACGCCAAATTCCCGGCGGGTCACCCCGGCCGCAGCGTCACCCCTTGGCGTCCTCGGCCGCCGACCGGCTGTCAACGATCTCGTCGATCAGGCCCCAGTCCTTGGCGGCCTCTGCATCCATGAAATTGTCGCGCTCCAGCGCGTCGACAACCGTCTGCAGATCCTGGCCCGTATGCTTGACGTAGATCTGGTTCAGGCGATCTTTCAGCTTCTGGGTTTCCTGGGCGTGGATCATGATGTCGGTCGCCTGCCCCTGGTAGCCGCCCGAGGGCTGGTGGACCATGATGCGCGAGTTCGGCAGCGAGAAGCGCATGCCCTCGGCACCGGCCGCCAGCAAGAGCGAGCCCATCGAGGCCGCCTGCCCCACCACCAGCGTGGACACCTTGGGCTTGATGTACTGCATCGTGTCGTAGATCGACAGGCCGCTGGTCACCACGCCGCCCGGGCTGTTGATATACATCGAGACGTCCTTGGACGGGTTTTCCGCCTCGAGATGGAGCAACTGCGCCACGATCAGCGAAGACATCCCGTCATGGATCGGCCCGGTGATGAAGATGATCCGCTCCTTCAGCAGGCGCGAGAAGATGTCGTAAGCCCGCTCGCCGCGCGAGGTCTGTTCGACCACCATGGGCACGAGGTTGTTCATGTAATGCTCGATCATGTCGGTCATGTTCGCCTGCCTCAAGTATTGGGGGCCGGGACCCGACGGCCCCGGTTTCAGAAGAGTCTTAGTTCCGCCTCCGAACCGCTGCAAGGGATAGCGCGAAAATGCGGCCCTGTCGGTTAACCTGAGGGCGAGCGCGACGCGGATTCGGGCAGGCACCTAGCCGGCCGACGGATTCTTGCGGATATCGCCGAGATCCAGCACCGGCGCCACATCGAGGTGGCCCGCATCCAACAACGCCGCCACCCGTTCCAGCGCCGCCACCAGCATCGCCTGCTCCCAGTCGGGAAGCGCGTCGAACGCCTCGACATAGCGGTCGTGCAGCGGGTCCGGCGCCCTGTCGATCGCGTCGCGGCCCGCTGGCGTGATAAAGATGTTCATCTGCCGCCGGTCGGTTTCAGATCGGCGGCGCTCGACCAGACCCTTCGCCACAAGACGGTCGATCAGCGTGGTCATCGTCGGCTGCGACACCCCCATCCGCGCCGAAAGCGCCTTGGGCGTGCTGGTCCCCGTTTCGGCAACGATCTGAAGAACGCGGATCTGCACGGCGGTGAGCCCGGCGGCCTTGGCCAGTTCGCGCCCGTAAAGCTCGGTCGCGCGCAAGATGCGCCGCAGCGCGATCAGGCTGATATCCGAACGTTTCACGACCTCTCCTTCGCCTGCCGGAAAGCGATCCCACCATTCGCCGGTCCATGCAAGAGGCTAAAAATTTGCATGCCTAAGCGTTTTTCAGAACGATTCGCACCATGAACTTTTTATGTCAAACGGGCGCGTTAACATTTTTGTGCCTTATTATTCGGTATTTGCCCAGCCCATCCGGACAAAAACTTAGCCTATTGAAATTTCCGGAGGCTAAGCATATATCTCCGCTCGACAGAATGGAGGACAGCAGAACATGGCCGAGACCATCGAAGCGAAACCGCTTGCCAAGGACGCCCCGATCACCTTTCGCATGCCAACCGATGCGGACGGCGCCGCGGTGTGGGCGCTGATCCGGGACTGCAAGCCGCTCGACGAGAACTCGCTGTACTGCAACCTGATCCAGTGCGATCACTTCCGCGAGACCTGCATCCTAGCCGAGATCGAGGGGCAGATCGTCGGCTGGATTTCCGCCTACCTCGTGCCGTCCGATCCCGAGACCCTGTTCGTGTGGCAGGTCGCTGTATCGGACAAGGCGCGTGGCCGGGGTCTGGGGCGCAAGATGCTGTTCGAACTTCTGGAACGCGACGCCTGCGCGGGCGTGATGCGGCTGCAGACCACCATAACGCCGGACAACGGCGCCTCGTGGGGTCTGTTCCGCGGGTTCGCCCGTCGTCTGGGCGCGCGGCTCGATGATGAACCCCACTTCACCCGCGAAGATCATTTCGAGGGCCGCCACGCCACCGAGCACATGGTGACGATCCGGCTGGTCGAAGCGCTGCCGCTGGCCGCCTGATCCGCCACCCCTCGTCCGTTTCCAATTCGAGATCAAAAGGATCCCAAATGTCGACTGTATCCACAGCCGAAACCAACATCTACGCGCGCCGCGAATCCCAGGTGCGCTCGTACTGCCGCAGTTTTCCCGTCAGCTTTGCGCGCGCCGAGGGCGCGACGCTTACCGATGCCGACGGCAACAGCTATATCGACTTCCTGGCCGGGTGTTCTTCGCTGAACTACGGTCATAACGACCCGGACATGAAGGCCGCACTGGTCGAACACATTCAGCGTGACGGCATCGCCCACGCACTCGACATGCATACCGAGGAAAAGGCCGACTTTCTCGACAGCTTCGAGCATCACATCCTGCGCCCGCGCGGTATGGATCACCGGGTGATGATGACCGGCCCGACCGGCACCAACGCGGTCGAGGCCGCGATCAAGCTGGCGCGCAAGGTGACCGGCCGTCGGAACGTGGTTGCGTTCACCAACGGGTTCCACGGCATGACGCTGGGCGCGCTGGCGCTGACCGGCAACCTGGGCAAGCGCGCAGGCGGCGGCGTGTCGCTGCCCGACGTGACGCACCTGCCCTATGAAAACAGCCTGGGCGATGACGTCGACACGCTGGACCTGATCGAGACGATGCTCTCGAATCCCTCCTCCGGCATCGAGCCGCCGGCAGCCTTTGTCGTGGAACTGGTCCAGGGCGAGGGCGGGCTGAACGCCGCCTCGTGCGAATGGGTGCAGGGCATCGCCCGGATCGCCCGCGAACACGGTGCGCTGCTGATCATCGACGACATCCAGGCGGGCATGGGCCGCACCGGCAGCTTCTTCAGCTTCGACCACATGGGCGTGGAGCCCGACATGGTGACGCTGGCGAAATCGCTGTCGGGCTTTGGCCTGCCGTTCGCCTGCGTGCTGGTGCGCCCAGAGCACGACATCTGGAAGCCGGCCGAGCACAACGGCACATTTCGCGGCAATACCCATGCCTTCGTGACCGCCAAGGTCGCGCTGGAGAAGTTCTGGGCCGACGACACGCTGCGCAACCAGATCGCGCTGAAGTCGCAGGTGTTGGAGGAACGGCTGCACAACATCGCCGCCCGCATCGAAGGCGCGCGGATCAAGGGCCGCGGAATGATGCGTGGGGTCGATGTCGGCAGTGGCGATCTGGCCGGTCAAATCTGCGCCGAGTGCTTCCGCCGCGGGCTGATCATCGAGACCTCTGGCGCGCATGACGAGGTGGTGAAGGTGCTGGCGCCCCTGACCATCCCGATGGAGCAGTTCCGCGAGGGCCTCGACATTCTGGAACAGGCCGTGGAGGCGTTGGTCCCTTTGGGCATGGCAGCGGAGTAAGACAATGATTGTACGTGACTTTCACAAGCTCAAGGACACCAACCGCGCGGTTTCGGACGCGCAGTGGACAAGCGTGCGCATGCTGCTGGCCGATGACGGGATGGGGTTCTCGTTCCACATCACAACGCTTTACGCGGGCTCGGAACACACGTTCCACTACAAGCACCATTTCGAAAGCGTCTACTGCATCTCGGGGCGGGGTTCGATCACCGACCTGACCAGCGGAGAGACGTTCGAGATCCGTCCCGGTGTGATGTACGCGCTCGACCAGCACGACAAGCACACGCTGCGCGCCGACGAGGATCTGGTTATGGCGTGCTGCTTCAACCCGCCCGTGACCGGCAAGGAAGTCCACCGCGAGGACGGCTCCTACGCCCCCGCGGACGCACTTGCCGACTGACACCCCCAAACCCAAGGACGCCCCCGGGGCCAACCCGGGCGGCGACAGGACAGTGACCCACCAACCCCACACCGTCGAGAAGATCGGCGGGACCTCGATGAGCCGCGTCCACGAATTGTGCGACACGCTGTTCATCGGGGACCGCAAGGGCGCCGAGCTCTATAATCGGATCTTCGTCGTCTCTGCCTTCGGCGGCATTACGAATCTGCTGCTGGAACACAAGAAGACCGGCGACTCCGGCGTCTACGCGCTGTTCTCGACCGCCGATAACGACCAGGGCTGGTCGGACGCGCTGAACCGCGTGGCCGATGCCATGCGCGAGGCCCATCGCGACGTTCTGGACCACCCAGCCGACCTCGCCGCTACGGACGATTTCGTGCGCGAACGGACAGAAGGTGCACGCTCCTGCCTGATAGATCTGCAACGGCTGTGTTCCTATGGCCATTTCCGGTTGAGCCAGCACATGGCGGTGATCCGCGAACTGTTGTCGGGGCTGGGCGAGGCGCATTCCGCCTTCGTCACCGCCACTCTTCTGCGCCGGCGCGGCGTGGATGCGCGGTTCGTAGACCTGTCGGGCTGGCGCGACGAAGGCGAGCACACGCTGGAGGAACGCATCGTCGCGGGGCTGCGCGACGTGGACCTCACACGCGAGATGCCGATCGTGACCGGCTACGCGCAGTGCACCGAGGGGCTGATGCGCGAATTCGATCGCGGCTATTCCGAGGTGACCTTCTCCAAGATCGCCGCGCTGACCGGCGCCGCCGAGGCGATCATCCACAAGGAGTTCCACCTGTCATCGGCCGATCCGAAGATCGTCGGCGAGGAAAACGTGGTAAAGATGGGCCGCACGAATTACGACGTGGCCGACCAGTTATCGAACATGGGCATGGAGGCGGTTCATCCAAAGGCCGCCAAGATGCTGCGCCAGGCCGGCATCCCCCTGCGCGTGACCAACGCGTTCGAGCCGCACGACCCGGGCACCTTGATCGACGAGGCCGAGGCGCGCGACCCGCGGGTCGAGATGGTGACCGGGCTGGGCGTCTATGCGCTGGAGTTGTTCGAACAGGACATGGTGGGCGTCAAGGGCTATGACAGCGCGGTCCTGGACGTGCTGACCCGACACAAGGCCTGGATCGTCGCCAAGACCTCGAATGCCAACACGATCACGCATTACCTCAACGCGCCGCTCAAGACGGTTCGCCGGGTGGAGCGCGACCTGGAAGAGCGCTTCCCCACGGCAACGCTCAAGGCGCGCAACCTGGCCGTCGTGGCCGCGATCGGGCGCGACCTGTCGGGGCTGAAGGTGCTCTCGCGCGGCCTTGCCGCGCTTGAGGCGGCCGATATCGAACTGGTCGCGGTCCAGCAAACGACCCGCGACGTCGACGCCCAGTTCGTGGTGCCGCGTGAACGGATGGATGACGCGATCCGCGCGCTTCACCGGGTGCTTGTCGAACACCGCAAATCGGCCCCGCGCCTCGCCGCCTGAGGCGCGCGGGGCGCGCACACGCGCCCGCGGACCAACGGGGAAATACCACAGGGCGACATGGTCGCACAGCAGACAGGAG
>JBNGDM010000126.1:0-9254 GCA_049975105.1 Rhodovulum sp.
CGCACCTTGGCCACCAGGTCGGGAAAGATGGTACGCAGGTTCTGGGACACCGTGCCGCCCGGTTTCGCGATGAAATCCACCGCGCCCAGTTCCAGCGCCTCGAAGGTGGCCAGCGCCCCGGACTCGGTCAGGGAGGACACCATGACCACCGGCCGTGGGGTGTCTTCCATGATCTGGGCAAGGCAGCTCAGCCCGTCCATCACCGGCATGTTGATGTCCAGCGTCACCACGTCGGGATCGAAACTGGCGATCTTGGCCAGCGCGTCCTGGCCGTCGCGCGCGACCGCGCAGTCCATGTCCGGCTCGGAGGAGAGGCATTCCTTGAGCCAGCGCCGCATCAGGGCGGAATCGTCGACGATCAGAACGCGCATGGGCGCCCCCCTTGTTGCTGCGCCGGCCCGGGCCGGATCAGGCCGGAACGGCCAGGTCTTCGTCGTGGGCCGCCATGTCCACCGTGCCGGCCGACAAAAGCGCGGCGGCATCGAGGATCTGGATGATCCGCTCGCCACCGTTCAGGTTGGCCACCGTGCCGATCAGGTCGCGCTGTTCGTCGGACAGGTCGGGCGCGGGTTCGATCGCGTTGCGCGGCAGGCGCAGCACCTCGGTCACGGAATCGACGATGAACCCGGTTGCGACCCCGTCCCGGCTCAGCACCATGATGCGCTGGCGATCCTCGCGCGCGGCCTCGGCCAGGCCGAACCGCGTGCGCATCGTCACCACCGGCAGCACCGCGCCGCGCAGGGTGATGATGCCCGCCACGTAATGCGGCGCCTGCGGCACCCGGCGCAGGTCGGCCGGAACGCGGATGATCTCGCGCACGGCGTCGATATCGACCCCGAAATCCTGTCCGTCCAGCTGGTAGACCACCAGTTGGGTTTCCTCGCCGTCGTCGGTGTCGCGCGCTGTGGCTTCGGCCATCTCGGTCCGCTCCTGCTGGGTGTCGGTGACGTCCGCGGCCTCGTTCAGGGCGGCGCGGATCGCGGGATCCTGGAACAGCGTGCGCCCGGACAGGACGCCCACCAGGCGCTTGCCGCCGTCCAGCCGGCACATGGTGCCGATCCGGGCCTGCCCGTCGCGCGAGATCAGGCCAGAGACCTTGACCTGGTCTTCGGTCGAGGCGGTGATGACCTCGCGCACCTGGTCCACGACAAGGCCCACCCGCGCGTCCGGTTCGTCCTCGCGTGCGACATGCAGCACCAGGATCCGGTTGCTTTCGGAAATCTCGGTCGCGGGCAGGCCGAAGAGCCGGCGCAGGCAGACGATCGGCAACAGCCGCTCGCGCAGGTCGATCATGCCCAGGACGTGGCCGGCCGTTTGCGGCACCTTGAAGATCGCCTCGGGCGGGCGCACGATCTCGTCCACCTCCGAGATCTCGAAGGCGTATTCCTGGTCGTCGACGGTCAGGTTGACGAACTGGACGAGGCTGTCATTCCCGGCTTCGTCCTCCGCGACTCCGGTCGGCGCGGAGGCGGCGGCCGGCGCATCGGGGCCCCGTTCGGTGGGCGCCACGCTGCTTTGCCGGATGGCATGGGTGGCATCCAGGATCTGGATCAGGCCCGCGCCCGCGCTGTCCTTGATGACGCCGTCCAGCAGCCCGTCGACCCCCGAGGCCGACAGCGTCGCCGTCTCGTCGGGGGTTTCGATCCGGTCGGCGGCGAAGCTGACGACCTGCGAGACGCGGTCGACGATCAGGCCCACCGGGCCGCCGCACTCGACCACGATGGTCCGGCTGGCGTCGTCGATCGCGCGGGCGGGCAGGCCGACCATGCGGCGCAGGTCCATCACCGGCAGGATCGCGCCGCGAAGGTTGGCCAGCCCCTCGAATCCCTCGGGGGTCAGCGGCACGCGCATCGCGCGGGGCACGCGGATGATCTCGCGCACCGACTCCATGGGCAGGGCAAAGCATTCCTTGCCCATGTGAAAGGTTACGAACTGCCGGGGCTCGGTCGACTGGGCCTCGGCCTCGGGGCGCGCGGCCCCGGACTTGGCGTTTTTATTGGCCATTTCTGGTCTCCGGGCTCGGTCTCAGACGGCCGATTGCAGTTCGTCGGCGGTCGAGGCGATGCTTTCGATGGCCGAGGCAAGCTCGGCGATGCCGACCTTCTGCTGCCCCGAGGCGGTCGCGGCCTGGCGGGCGGCGGTGCTGGCCTGTTCGGCGGCGGTGGCGATCTGTTCGGCGCCGACCTTGGCCTGGGTAACCGCGGCCATGATGCCCTGCGCCCCGGAGCGGATGCTCTCGGCGTCCTCGACCACCTCGGTGATCGCGGTTTCGACCTCGACCAGTGCCGTGGTGGTGGCCTGCGCCTGTTCGACATCGGCCGCCGAGGCGTCCGCGATTTCCAGCATGTCGGTGCGCACGATGCCGATCTGGTCCTGGATCGCCTTGACCAGGTCCTTGATCGTTTCGGCGTTCTCGGCGGCGTCGTCGGCCAGGTTCTGGATATCCGAGGAGACCACCGCGAACCCCTTGCCGTATTCGCCGGCGCGCGCCGCTTCGACGGCGCCGTTCACCGCCAGCATCGAGGTCTGGATCGCCACATTGGCGATGGCGTCGACGATCTTGTCGATCTTGCGGCTGACGATATCGAGGTTCTGGATTTCCTGGGCATTGGCCTTGCCCTGGCGGTTGGAGGCCGAGATGCCGGCGATGATGTCGTCCACCGCGACCTTGTTGGTGCCCAGCAGGTCCGAAATCGACCCGGCCTGATCCAGGACGCCGGCCAGCCGCTCCTCGGTGTCGCGCGCGCTGCGTTCGATCTGGGAAATGCCGGCAACGCTTTCCTCCGAGGCCGAGGCCTGGGACATGGCGACCTGTTCGATCTGGTTGATCGCCGTCATGATCTGTTCGGAACTCGCGGACATTTCTTCGACGGTCGCCGACAGTTCCTCGGCCGCGGCGGCAAGCTCTTCGCTGCTTTTCGAGATATCGGCGCTGTTGCGCAGGTCATCGGCCAGGTCGACCAGGTCGCTCGACGCCTCGTCCGCGGCCTGAAGCGCGGCGCTCTGGCTTTCGACGGCGCTGATCGTCTCGTTCGCGGCGGCGCTCTGTTCCTCGGCGGCGGCGGCGATTTCCTCGCGGGCCTTCAGGGCCTGGGTGGTCGCGGCCGACATTTCCGACGCGGCGCGGTCGATACTGCGGTTGGCCTCGACGATGGACTCGATCTGGCGGCCGATCTCGCCCAGGTTTTCGATCACCGCGCCGCTTTTCTCGACCTCGGCCTTGGCGTTCTCTGACGAGGTGCTGACGCTTTCCGAGATTTCCTTGATGCCGCCGCGGATCTGTCCGACCAGGTCCTGGATGCTGCTGGCGTTGGTTTCCGAAGCTTCGGCCAGCTTGCGAACGGTATCGGCGACGACGGCAAAGCCTTTGCCATGGCGGCCGGCGCGGGCGGCCTCGATCGCGGCGTTCAGGGCCAGCAGGTTGGTCTGGTCGGCGATGCGGATCACCTGGTTGACCGAGTCGATGATGTTGGTGGCCTGCTGGTCCAGCTCGGCCATCATGCGCACCGATTGCGCCTGGCGGTCGGCGGCGGTGCCGACATTGTCCAGAACGGTGCGGATTTCCTGGCCGGTCCGGCTCAGCAGGTCTTGCAGTTGCAGCCCGCGGCTCTGGCTGCGGGCGGCGGCGCTGGCCTGGGCGGTCACGCTGTTGTCGATCGAGCGCATCGCCGCCATCGATTCCTCGGACGCGGTGGCGGCCTGTTCGGCGCCCTCGCCGATCTGGCGCATCGCCGCGGCCAGTTCCTCGGCTGCGGCCGAGGATTCGGTGACGTTCGCGCTCATCTGCGAGGCAGCGGCGGCCAGGCGTTCGGCGGCCTGCTGCTGGCGCGCGACGGTGCGCGCGTGCTGACGGTTGGCCTCGGTCTTGCGCCGGTTGGCCCGGGCGCCGCTGCCGGTCAGCGGCTTTTTCGGCCCGTCCGCGTGCGCGCCGGCCTTGACCGCGTGGACCTTGGCGGCGGGGGTGGCGGCGTCACTGTCGTAGCCGTTCGGATGGGCGATCTTGTTCATGGGCATGAATGGTCCCTCTGGTAATGACTTCGGCGCGCCGGCCCGATGGGCGCGGCGTTCAGTAGGTGACCATTCTGGTCCGGCAGATTTCGATGAAGGGGGCCCGGCGGGCCGGGGGCTTCTCGCGTGGTCTGCGGCGCGGGGACGATCCCTCAGGCGCGATGGAGCGTCAGACAATCAGGATTTTGCGTCATCAAAAGGTCCCGAAATGGGCATTCAGTGGACTTTAATGGATGGCATTTAAGCAAAGACGGCGCAGAGCAGGCCGGCGACGCCGTCACGCGCGGTATCTGGGGAATCGCGCCGCCGGCATGGCCCGCCGAAGCTGGAGTAGGCATATGAGTTTCACCCGGTTCCTGCCGGAAAGGGCGCAGACCCTGATTGCGCGGCCGAAACGCGGCGGCGCGGCGGCCATGTCCGGCCCTGCGCCGGACGATGCCGTATTTTCGCCGGACGTGAGCGCCTTGCGCGCGCAGCTTGCCCAGGCCGAGGCCGAGCGCGCCCGGTTGCGTGATCTGCTCGACCGGGTGTGCCGGGCGCTTGACGAGGACGCGATCGCGCCGCTTGGCGGCCTGCCCGGCGCCGAGTCCGCGGAATCGCGTGCCGTGAACGCGGCCCTGGCCGGGCTGGCCGGGCGCATCGGCGCCATGTCTGGCGATGTCGCGGCCGGCCAGGAGGGCGCGGAGCACCTGAGCCGGTCGCTACAGGACCTGCGGCGCCGGTCGAACGCGCAGATCGACCAGGTGCAGGCGGTGACGTTCAGCCTGGCTACCGTTGCCGAACTGGCCCAGAAGAGCGGCGCGCTCGCTGGCGAATCGGCCGAACTGGCCGAGCGCACCGACGCCGTCAGCCGCGAAATCGCCGACGACATGGAGGAACTGACCCGCGCGATGCATCGCATCGAGGCCACCTCGGGGCGGATCACGGGTGTCGTCGGCGATATCGAGGCGATCGCGATGCAGACCAACATCCTGGCGCTGAACGCCGGTATCCAGGCCGCGCGCGCGGGCGAGGCTGGGCAAGGGTTTTCCGTCGTCGCCGAAGAGGTGCGCCGCCTGGCCAATACCACCAAGGACCTTGCCATGACGATCGGGGGCATGGCCAAGGATTCGCTCGACGCGGCCAAGGACGGCACCGGTGTCGTCGAGGAAACGCAAAAACAGGTCGGCGCGATCTGCGAGATGTCGGATGACACGCTGGTGGCGCTGGGCGCGTTGCGGGACCTGGCCAATGACCAGTCCACCCGCGTCGCCGACTTGCTGGACTCGGTCGAGGGAACGGTCGGCGCCGCAACCGAAAACGCCCGTTTCGTTGGCACCCTGAGCGAGCTTGCCGCGGCCAACGCGGCCGGCGCCAGAAGCGCCGCAGCCACGGGGGGCGGCGCCTTCGCGGCGGTGTCGCTAATGTCAGGTCCGGGTGATGATCAGGCCGATGGCCCCGCCGCCACCGGAACCGCCATCGAGTTTTTCTGACGGGCGTCGGCCAGAGCGGGCGCGGCGCGGACTTGCAACGCCGGGCGCAAGGTGCAAACAGGTAAGGGACGATTTTCACTGGAAACCCTGCCTGCCGGAACCAAGATGCACCTTCGGATCACCCATATTTTGCCTGCGGTCGTCCTGACCCTCGGCGCCTGCAACGCCGCGGTCGATGCCGGGCGGACCAATGGCGGCTTCATCGAGGACCTGCCCGAGCCCGTCGCGGCCGCCGCGGCGCCTTATCAGGATCTGCGCCATGTGCGCCTGCTGCCCGAGGACGGCTGTTATTGGTATCGCCATGTGGGCCCGGTCGAAACGACGCTTCTGCCGCTTCGCACGGACGAGGGCCGGCCGATCTGCACCCGCGCCCAGCCCCGTCGGACGGTCGGCGGCTAGCGGCCGCGTCAGTTGCGGGCCGTGATGCTTTCCTCGGCCGGGTACAGATGCGCCGTCGAACCTGTGCGCACCTCGTCGTACAGCCCGTTGATATGGGCCATCACCATGCGCACGCAGCCCGAACTCGACCGCGTGCCGACCGACCGCGGAAACGGGGTGCCGTGGATGCGCAGGTAGGTGTCGCGATTCCCGACATAGAGATACAGCGCGCGCGAGCCGAGCGCGTTTTTCGGCCCCGGCGGCATCCCTTCGGCGAACTGGGCATAGACCTCGGGCTCGCGCTCGATCATGTTCGCCGTCGGCGTCCATCTGGGCCATTTCGCCTTGGGCCGGATGGTGAACCGGCCCGGTGCATAAAGGCCCCCGCGCCCGATCGCGACGCCATAGCGCATCGCCGTGCCGTCGGGCTGGATATGGTAGAGATAGCGCGCGATCGCATCGACATGGATGTCGCCCGGAACCAGCCCGTCGCGCGCCTCGACCCGGACCGGAAGAAACCGCGGATGCAACCCCCAGGGGTTCGAGGTCGCCGGGTCGTAACCGGGCGGCGTCACCTGGGCATCCCATTCCGCCCATTGCGCCTCGGCCGAGGCGGGCGCGGCGAGCGCGGGTCCGGCGATCGCGGGGGAAAACAACGCGGTGGCGGTCAGGACGAAATGGCGTCTGGTCAGCATGGCAACTCTCTGTATGCGGTGAACCCGGGGCTGGCACTTGTCCCTTCAAGAAGACGACAGCGCGCGGGTCCAATCAAGTTCGAGTGTAGGGTTTTGTGCGGGGCCTGTCTGCGGCCTGCGCATCGCGTTCAAAGCAATTTGCGTTGAACCGCCATCGCGACCGCCTGCGTGGCCGTCCTGGCGCCCAGCTTGCCGCGCACCTTTTCCAGCCGCGCCTTGATCGTCGGAACCGACACGTTCAGCAGCGCCGCGGCCTCGGCATAGGTCATGCCGTCGCGCAGGCATCGCAACGTCTCCAGCTCGGCCACGGTCAGTTCGATCCGGTAGCTCTTGGAAAAGCCCGCGGTCAGTTCGTCGACCGTAGCCGAGAGGAAAAGGAGTTCCTCGTCGTTGAATTCCCGGTCCGCCCGCGCCAGCGTCAGGATCGTCTTCTTGCCCTTGGTCGTGCGCGAAAACGAGGCGCCGTAGACAAGCCCGTAGGCGCGCGCGCGCGTCAGCACGCCGCGCAGGTCGGGCAGGCGAACCTCGGACCACCGCTTGTTGCCGGTGTTAAGGATGTTCCAGATCAGCACCGGATCCACATAGCTGTAGCCCCGGGACTCGTATTCCAGTTGCCAGGCCTTGGGATATTCCGAGTGGTAGTATTCCGGCCCGCGAAAGGTGATGTTGTAGGCGAAAATGAACCCGGACGGACCCAGAAGCCGCAAGGTCGGCAGAACGACATCCAGCGCGGGCACGCCGCTTTTGTGTTGGGAGGACTGGGTCATCTCAGTTGAGGATTATACGATCGTATAATACAGAAGTATAGTTTCGCGCTGCTTTGGATTGAAGGCGGTCAAGTGCCGCGACAACGTCATGCCATGTCGAAGATGTTTTCATCTCCCCAGCGATTCCGCCTCTCGCGCGACATGGTGACTACCATCGCGCAGAACCTCGACAGCTTTGCCGATGGCGGGGGTGTCACGCTTGAAAAGGACGAGGCCGGGGTCTGGATCGTATTGCCGCAAGGCAAGAAATGGTTTCTTGGCGCTTCGGAGGCCGTCCAGCCGAAGCGCAGGCGTATGAGGAGCAATGTGCACTGATGTCGGAAGACCAGCCCATCGAGCTTGCCGCGCTTCGGCTTCCCTTCGACCATAGGCGGTGGAACCTGGTGACGCGGTTCCTGGCGTTGCGAAAGTCGGTGTTCATCGACCGGCTGAAATGGGATCTTTACCACGTTCAGGATCTCGAATTCGAACAATACGACTATCTCGGGGCGGTCTACATCGTGGCCCATCGCGGCACCGAGGTCGTGGGCGGCGCCCGCCTGCTGCGGACGGACTGGCGCTATGGCAGGGGGAAATACGTCTATTCCTACATGATCCGGGATGCCTGGCTGGGCCTTCTGCCGGGTCTGCCGCGCGAGCTTTGCGCGGAGGCGCCGCCGGTCTCGTCCCGGGTCTGGGAACTGACACGGCTGGCGGCCATGACGCCGGGGATCGCCGCCGAGGTGCTGACCGCGGCGAATGCCTATCTGGTCGGGCAGGGCGCCGAGGATTGCCTTTTCCTGGGGCCGACGTCATTCATGCGCATGGCGCGGTCGATGGGGTATCAGCCCCGCGCGCTGGGCGCCATCACGGGCAACAAGGACGGTCGGTTCATCGCCTTCAGTTGCGGGGTGCGGGACGACCTGTCGATGGAGGATCACCCGCCGGCGGCCGTCGCCGCCTGACCAAGCGGCGCGCCCGGTCCGGGCCCCGGCCGGGATCGTGTCCGCCGTTCGAAAGCTGTGTCGTTAGCGAGTCTGAAAAAGGAAATTTCATGCCTCATTCGGTTGATATTCATGTTGGAAAACGCATTCGTCATCGTCGCTGGCTGGTGGGAATGACCCAACAGCAGCTGGCCGAGCAGATCGGCATCAAGTTCCAGCAGGTCCAGAAATACGAGGTTGGTGCGAATCGCGTCAGCGCCTCGCGGCTTTGGGACATTGCGCGGGCGTTGGACGTTCCGGTCAGCTTTTTCTTCGACGGGCTGGTCAAGACCAACGGTCACCGGGCGGCGGAGCTGCCCGGGTCCGCGCCGGTCGACCTTCTGGACGACAAGGAGGCGCTGGACCTGATCCGCTATTTCCACGCCATCCCGGAAGGCCAACGCCGCCGCCTGTTCGATCTTGCCTGTGCGTTGAGCAAGGCGCCCTGAGCCGGGGGGGCGACCGCCCCGGCAGGGGCGCCTGCGCGCCTGCCATCAAGATTTCCGGCCAATGCCCGAAATCGAACACATTATCCTGTAGTTAAACGACGCAAAGTTGTGTGTGCGCAACCGAGATCGCGCGCGGCGAACCCGTGGAAACCGCCAATTGGCCCGCGTGGAACGTTGAACCGCCCCCGCCGGGGGCGGTTCTGTGTCGTTAGGATATATGACGATGTTGAAAAAACTGACCATGATGCCGATCAGCCGCCGCCTTCCCGTGGTGATGGTGCTGATCGTGGCCGGCCTTTCCATCTCGATGGGCGCCTTCCTGTACCAGCGCGCCTACCAGATGCAGTACGAGTCGACCAGGACGACGCTGAACGGCTTGGCCGAGGATCAGGCCGCGTTCGTGGCCGATTGGTTCGAGAATACCGCACAGCATCTGAAAACCACGGCGGCCACACCGCTGGTCGCCACGGCGGTCGGTGAGTTCGATGTCGCGATCCGGGCCGATGGCGGTACCTTCGCCGCG
>JBNGDM010000127.1:0-9117 GCA_049975105.1 Rhodovulum sp.
CCACCGCTGTCTCGATGCACATCTTTTCCACCACGTCCGTCGTCTCGGCCACGATGTCCTTCAGCGTGGCCGATCCCACCAGTTCCATCACGCTGCGCATGGCGTCGTCGGATACCGCCACGCCGGGCCGGCGCACGCCTTCCAGGCGGCTGGCGTCTCGGATCACGAACACGATCGAGGGATGGTCCAGATCCGACAGGTAGGTGGCCGAGATCTCGACCGAAATCTGCGCGCCGTATTCCCCGGCCAGCTTGGTCGCGAACATGCGCATCTGGCCGCTGCGCGTCGCGTTCTCGACCAGCACACGCAGATCTACGCCGCCCCGCACCAGGTAATCGCCCAGCGACCGGCCCTTGACCGACGACACCTGCGGCGCATCGGCAAGGCCCAAGAAGCTTTCGTTCGCGGTCAGAATGACGCCGTCGGTGTCGGTGAACACGATCGCATCGACGCCTTCGTTGAAGAAGGCGGTCAGCGCCTCGCTCATCCTGCCGCCGCCGGTGTCCGGGGTTTCGGTGGGGTCGATGCGGCACAGGATCAACGGCTCGCCCGCGGCGCGGAACGCGGTCGGCACGATCCTGACCGGTGTCTGGTTGCGGCGAACTTCGGTCTCGATCGGTTCGTCCGTGTCGTCCAGGGCCCGGGCGTTCAGTGCCTCGATGAATTCGGCGCGGCGACGACCTTCGAATTCCTGTGCGATCGGGCTGCCCATCAGGTCGTTGCGGCTTGCGCCCAAAAGCGAACAGGCGGCAGGGTTGACATCGACCACGCGGCCAGACCGGGTGCCGACGAACACGAAGGCATCGCGCGTCGCCTCGCTGAGGACACGATAGCGCGTGTCGTATTCGCGTTGGGTTTCATAGTCCCGTTCCAACGCCATCTGCGCTTCGATCAACTGCATCTGCATTTCGGCGATGGGGCGCAGATCGCGGCCCAGCATCAGCAGAACGCGGCCATCCGGCCCGATCCGGTGGAAGGAATAGCGCACCGGGAAATCCCAGTTCTCACCATCCGAATGGTTCAGTTCGACCGGCTTGACGCTCTCCCCGCCGTCGGCAAACAGGGTCAGCTTGGCCTCCAGCTTGGGTTGGCTGTCCTCGGTCAGCACGTCGCGGATGTCGCGCCCTTCCCAATGGTCCAGCTGCGCGTGGGCGCGGTGTCCGGCATTGACCAGCACCGACAGGATCTTGCCCTCAAGCGAGATGACGATCGCGATGTCGGAGGCCGTGGCGATGATTTCGCCCAGCATTTCCGGGGCGATCAGCGGGATCGCCCCGCTGCTCCAGTATTTTGCGCCCCTTGAGGTCACCGTTCCTCACACGGCCTTGCCGGCCGCCTCCACATCGTCAATTCCTCGCCAGCCGATCGTGCGCCGCCGGGACCGGCACGCGCACGCCGCACAGTTTCAGCGCCTCGCGCGGGTCGGCCGTGGCGTGGTCGGCCCCGGTCAGCGCGCAGACGTCCTCTTCGCCCTCCGCAACACGGCCGCCGATCACGATGGGCACGTCCCCCTCGGCGGCAGCCCGCAACTGGCCGACCAGCCGGCGAGCCGCGTCCAGCTTGTGCCGGCACGAGACAGAAACCGCGATCATGTCGAAGCGGCGCGATGCCACCTTTTGCAGGATCTCATCCTCGGACTGGCCCAGGCATAGGCAAACCGAAATGCCCATACGGCGCAGTTGGCTGGTCGCGGTCATGCCGCCAAGCGTGTGAAATTCCTCAAGCGGGACGATCAGCATGACGTTCGGCGCATCCGCGGGGGTCATCGCATCTGTGACCCAAGGTGCGCTCAACTCCCGCAGGATCGCCTGAAGTCGTGCCGCGCCGATGGTGACGTCGGCAAAGCTGAGTTCGTCGCGGCACCAGCGTTCGCCCAACTCGCGCGCGGCCGCGGGAATGTAGCCATCCAGAATGGCGCCCACATCGGCGCCCTGGCGCCGCAGTTCGGCGATGGAGTCGGTGTGAATCGACTTTCCGCCCTTGAGGATGTCGGCACAGAAATTCGCCAGCATCGTTTCGTCCAGCGCATGACCCGACTGGCCCGAGCGCTGCGCCAGCGCCGATAGTACCTGCGTTGCCAGCGATTCCACCTCGCCGTGGCGCTCCGCGTCATGGTCCGGCGTCATCGTCTTGCGTGTGTCATGCATGCGCTGCCGCCTCCCGAAAACTGCGCGGAACGGATTCGCGACCCCGTTCTTGGCGGGCGTCGTCGTCACTGTCCAGTGTTGTCAAAGCCACTTGACACTTCCTCGATCTCGTGCGGAGAGGAATCAATTTGGGGTGGTTCAATATTATGATATTAAACGACATTCGTCGTTACCCACCGGCCAGGCAGACCTCTCCGTGCAAGGCGAGTGTAGACGGAAAGAGTGTAAATTACAATTGACACTTTCTGTTCTGCGGGTCTAGTTTGAACCCGCCACCGTCTGTCAGGGAGTCGGAGGATGTCGGAAAGACGCGGAGCCGCCGCCAAGGTGGTCCAGCTCTACACACCGGAAGAGCGCCGGAGACGCGACGAGACCGTCTGGACGGTCGTCCAAGGCGTCTTGGCGCCGTTGCAGTTCCTGGTGTTTCTTGTTTCGCTTGGCTTGGTCGTCCGCTACCTGCTGACCGGCGCAGGGTACGAGGCGGCGACGATCTCGATCGTGATCAAGACCTTCGTGCTTTACACGATCATGGTCACCGGTGCGATCTGGGAGAAGGTCGTTTTCGGCAAGTACCTGTTTGCCAAGGCGTTCTTCTGGGAAGACGTGTTCTCGATGCTCGTGATCTTCCTGCACACTCTATACATATGGGCGCTGTTGACCGGCAATGTCGGCCCGACAGGGCAGATGTTCATCGCGCTGGCCGCCTATGCCGCCTACGTGATCAACGCCGCGCAATTCCTGTGGAAACTGCGTATGGCCCGGTTGCAGGGCCAGTCCGACCAGGCCGAGGCGATGGCATGACCGATTTCACCCCGCAGCCGCCGGCTCAGGGATGCCGCAACGCGCCCGTGCTCAAGGAGCGTGGCCAGCGCGAGGTGTTCTGCGGTCTGACCGGCATCATCTGGCTGCACCGAAAGATGCAGGATGCGTTTTTCCTGGTCGTGGGCTCGCGCACCTGCGCGCACCTGCTGCAATCTGCTGCCGGCGTGATGATCTTCGCCGAGCCGCGCTTCGGCACCGCGATCCTCGAGGAAAAGGACCTTGCAGGCCTGGCCTGCGCCAACGAGGAGCTGGACCGCGAGGTCGACCGGCTGCTTGCTCGCCGGCCCGACATTCGCCAGCTTTTCCTGGTCGGGTCCTGCCCGTCCGAGGTGATCAAGCTGGACCTTGCCCGCGCCGCCGAGCGGTTGACCGAACGTCATGCGCCGCATGTGCGGGTGATGAACTATTCCGGGTCCGGCATCGAGACGACCTTTACCGAGGGCGAGGATGCGTGCCTTGCCTGCATGGTGCCCACCCTGCCGGCCACCGACGAACGCCAGCTGTTGCTGGTCGGCGCGTTGCCGGACGTGGTCGAGGACCAAGCGCTGGGCCTGCTGCGTGACATGGGCGTGTCGCCCGTGCGCTGCCTGCCCGCCCACCGCGCCGCCGAGGCGCCGGGTGTCGGGCCGAACACCGTGGTCGCGCTGACCCAGCCGTTTCTGAACGAGACCGCCCAGCACCTTGAGCGCCGCGGTGCGCGCATCCTGCCCGCGCCCTTCCCCTTCGGTGAGGAGGGCACCACTGCCTGGCTCTGGGCCGTGGCCCAGGAATTCGGCGTCGACGAAGAAACCTTTGCCCGCGTCACCGACGCGCCGCGCGCCCGCGCCCGCAAGGCGATTTCCGCAGCGGCCGAGACGCTGAGGGACAAGTCGATCTTCTTCTTTCCCGACAGCCAGCTGGAAATCCCGCTGGCCCGCTTTTTGACGCGGGAATGCGGCATGAAGGCCGTCGAGGTCGGCGCGCCCTTCATCAACAAGCAGATCGTCGGCCCGGATCTCGACCTGCTGTCCGAGGGGCCGGTGATCGCCGAAGGGCAGGACGTGGACCTGCAGCTTGACCGTTGCCGCGCGGCGCGGCCCGACTTGACGGTCTGCGGCCTGGGGCTTGCGAATCCGCTGGAGGCCGAAGGCATGGCGACGAAATGGGCGATCGAGCTCGTTTTCACCCCCGTTCATTTCTATGAGCAGGCCGGAGATCTGGCCGGACTGTTCGCCCGCCCGCTGCGCCGCCGCGCGCTGCTGACGGGGCTGGAGGGCGCGGCATGAAGCTGACCGTCTGGACCTATGAAGGCCCGCCCCATGTGGGCGCCATGCGGGTCGCGACCGGCATGAAGGATCTGCATTACGTCCTGCACGCGCCGCAGGGCGATACCTATGCCGACCTTCTTTTCACGATGATCGAACGGCGCAACCACCGCCCGCCGGTCAGCTACACCACCTTCCAGGCGCGCGACCTGGGGGCCGACACCGCCAATCTGTTCAAGACCGCGCTGCATGACGCGCATGAGCGGTTCAAGCCGCAGGCGATGATCGTGGGGTCGTCCTGCACCGCCGAGTTGATCCAGGACGATCCCGAGGGGATGTCGGCCACGATGGATCTGGGCATTCCGATCATTCCGCTGGAACTGCCCAGCTATCAGCGGAAAGAGAATTTCGGCACCGACGAGACCTTCTTCCAGATCGTCAAGCGGCTGGCCAAGCCGATGGAGCGTACGGCGCATGTGTCGGCGAACCTGATCGGCCCCACGGGCCTGGGCTTCCGTCATCGCGACGACATCGTCGAAGTGACCGCGATGCTTGAGGAAATGGGGATCGGCGTGAACGTGGTCGCCCCAATGGGCGCGGCGCCGGCCGATATCGCCCGCATGGGCGCGGCGCATTTCAACGTGCTGATGTATCCCGAACATGCCGAGGCCGCAGCCCGCTGGATGGAACGCAACCTGGCCCAGCCTTACACCAAGGTCGTTCCGATCGGGGTAGGCGCCACGCGAGATTTCATTGAAGAGGTCGCGGGCCTGGCCGGTGTCGCACCGAAATACGATGACGCGCGGCTGCGGATGCCCTGGTATTCGCAGTCGGTCGACTCCACCTACCTGACCGGCAAGCGCGTGTTCCTGTTCGGCGACGCGACCCATGTGAAATGCATGGCCCGCATGGCCCGCGACGAGATGGGTTTCGAGGTGGTCGGTCTTGGTTGTTACAACCGCGAATTCGCCCGCGACATCCGTGCCCTTGCCAAGGAATACGCGGTCGAGGCGCTGATCACCGACGATTACCTGGAGGTCGAAAAGACCATCGAGGACCTGGCGCCCGAGATGATCCTCGGCACCCAGATGGAACGCCATATCGGCAAGCGCCTGGGCATTCCATGCGCCGTGATCTCGGCGCCGGTCCATGTGCAGGATTTCCCCGCTCGCTACTCCCCCGTCATGGGCTGGGAGGGCGCGAACGTGCTGTTCGACACGCTGGTGCATCCGCTGGTGATGGGCCTCGAAGAACACCTGTTGCACATGTTCCGCGAGGATTTCGAATTCCACGACGACGCCGGGGCCTCGCACCATGGCGGCGCAGCCAAATTGCGCGCGCTGGATGAGATGCCGGCGGCCGAGCCCGACACGACTCAGCCCGCCGCCGCGACGGTGCCGTCCGAGGGCAACATCGTCTGGCTGTCGGATGCCGAAAAGGAACTGAAGAAGATCCCGTTCTTTGTCCGCGGCAAGGCCAAGCGGAACACCGAGAAATTCGCGCTCGAAAAGGGCGTGCACGAGATCAGCGTCGAAACCTTGTACGAGGCTAAGGCACACTATGCGCGATGATCGCCACATCCCCGGCTACCGAGTCGTCATCGTCACGCTGGATTCCCATTCGGCGGGCCCCGCGGCCCGAGTCACCGAACGGCTGCGCGACGATTTCCCGGGGTTGACCGTATCGGTCCATGCCGCGGCGACCTGGGCCGAGAACCCCGAGGCGCTGGCCCGCGCCAAGGACGACGTGATGCATGGCGACATCATCATCGCCAACCTGCTGTTCATCGAAGAGCACATCACCGCCATCCTGCCCGAGTTGCAGGCGCGCAGGGATCATTGCGACGCGATGATCGGCGTCATCGCCGACAAGCAGATCGTCCAGCTGACCAAGATGGGCGAGCTGGACATGATGAAGCCCGCCTCGGGGCCGATGAAGCTGCTGAAAAAGCTGCGCGGGGCCGGCAAGGACACGAATGGCGCGCCCAAGGGCGGCGGCGAAAAGCAGATGGCGATGCTGCGCCGCCTGCCCAAGATGCTGAAATACGTGCCCGGCAAGGCGCAGGACCTGCGTGCGTGGTTCATGACCATGCAATACTGGCTGGGCGGTTCGGACGACAATGTCGAGCAAATGGTGCGGTTCCTGCTGTCGCGCTATGCGCACGAAGCGTCCTGGCGCGGCGCCCATTCCGAGGCGCCGGTGGAATATCCCGAGGTGGGGCTCTACCACCCCGATTTTCAACACGGCATCACCACGGATGTGGCCGATCTGCCCCAGCCCGAGAAGCCCGTCGCCACGGTCGGCATCCTGCTGATGCGGTCCTATATCCTGGCGTCTGACACCGCGCATTACGACGCGGTGATCCGCGCGCTGGAAGAGCGCGGCATCCGGGTTATTGCAGCCTTTGCGGGCGGGCTGGACGCGCGCCCGGCGATCGACGCCTATTTCAAGGGTGAAGAGGGCGTTCACATCGACACGCTGGTCTCGCTGACCGGATTCAGCCTGATCGGCGGGCCGGCCTATAACGACAGCGACGCCGCGGTCGAAGTGCTGACCGGTCTGGATGTTCCTTATGTCGCCGCGCATCCGCTGGAATTCCAGACGCTGGGCCAATGGGGTGCGTCCTCAGGCGGGCTGGGCCCGGTCGAGACCACCATGCTGATCGCGCTGCCCGAACTGGACGGGGCGATCTCGCCCACCGTGTTCGGGGGGCGGCACGGCCCCGAGGGCTGCCAGGGCTGCGCGAAGGGCTGTGAATGCCTGACCGAGACCAAGGCCATGGCGGCCTGCACCGAACGCGTGGCGACACTGGCCGCGCGTGTGGAGCGCTTGGCCCGCCTTCGGCGTTCCGAGGTTGCTGAGCGCAAGGTCGGCGTTATCCTGTTCGGCTTCCCGCCGAATGCGGGGGCCGTGGGCACCGCCGCCTACCTGTCGGTTTTCGAAAGCCTGTTCAACACCCTGCACCGGATGAAAAACGAAGGCTACGACGTGGGCGAGCTTCCCGCCAGCGTCGAAGACCTGCGCACCGCCATCTTGGAGGGCAACGCCAAGCAGTATGGCCAAGAGGCCAATGTCTGCGCCCATGTGCCCGCCGACGACATCGTCAGCGGCACGCCCTGGCTGTCCGAGATCGAGGCCGTCTGGGGCCCGGCGCCCGGCAAGATCCGCTCGGATGGGCGCGGTGTGTTCGTGCTGGGGCGCGAGTTCGGCAATGTCTTCGTGGGGGTTCAGCCGACCTTCGGCTACGAGGGCGACCCGATGCGCCTGTTGTTCGAGAAGGGCTTTGCGCCGACGCATGCCTTCAGCGCCTTCTACCTGTGGCTCAAGAACAGCTTCCGCGCGGATGTCCTGCTGCATTTCGGGATGCACGGCGCGTTGGAATTCATGCCGGGAAAACAGGCCGGCATGGGCGCGCGCGACTGGCCGGACCGGCTGATCGGCGACATGCCAAACGTGTATCTTTACGCATCGAACAACCCCTCCGAGGCGACGCTGGCCAAGCGCCGGTCGAACGCGGTTACGATTACCCACCTGACACCGCCGCTCGCAGCGTCGGGCCTGTACAAGGGCCTGCAGGAACTCAAGGACAGCCTGACCCGCTGGCGCCAGACCGATCCCGGGTCGCCCGAGATGGCCGACCTGGAAGAGCTGATCCGGATGCAGGCCGAGGCCGTCGACATGGCCGGCACGCCGCCCGAGGAGCTTTGGCTGAAATTGCTGGAAACCGAGGACGCGCTGATCCCTGACGGGCTGCACGTGCTGGGCCGGCCGGTGACCGATGCCGAGCGGGCGGAACACCTGCGGGTGATGTGCGATGTCGATGACGAAACGCGCGCCCGCGTCGATCACTGGCTGCAGCAGGATACCGAAATCCCGGCGCTGATGCGGGCGCTTGGCGGGCGCTATATCGAACCGGTGCCTGGTGGCGACCTCATCCGGTCGGCCGAGGTGCTTCCCACGGGCCGTAATATCCATGCCTTCGACCCGTTCCGCATGCCGACGCAATTCGCCATGCAGGAAGGCGCGCAACAGGCGCAAAAGCTGCTGGACGCGGCCGAGACGCTGCCGCGATCCGTGGCGATGGTCCTGTGGGGGTCGGACAACATCAAGTCGGACGGCGGCCCGATCGCCCAGGCGATGGCACTTATGGGGGCCAAGCCTCGGTTCGACAGCTATGGGCGGCTTTGCGGGGCCGATCTGGTGCCGCTTGCCGAACTCGGTCGGCCGCGGATCGACGTGGTAATGACCCTTTCCGGCATCTTCCGCGACCTGCTGCCGCTTCAGACCCGGATGCTGGCCGAAGCCGCCTGGAAGGCGGCGATGGCCGAGGACGAGCCGCTGGAGATGAACTATATCCGCGCCCATTCGCTGGACCATGCCGAGAAGATGGGCGTCGACATGGAAACCGCGTCTCTGCGTGTATTCTCGAATGCCGAGGGCGCCTATGGCTCGAACGTCAACGGGCTGATCGACTCGGGGGCCTGGGGCGAAGAGGACGAGCTGGCCGACGCCTTCGAGGCCCGCAAGAGCTTTGCCTATGGCCGCGACGGCAAGTCGGCGGCGAACGCGGCGCTGTTGCAGCAGACGCTGAAGGACGTCGATGTCGCATACCAGAACCTCGAAAGCGTGGAATTGGGTGTGACCACGGTTGACCACTATTTCGATACGTTGGGCGGGATTTCCCGCGCGGTGAAACGTGCCAAGGGATCCGAGGCGGCCGTGTTCATCGGCGACCAGACCCGCGGCGAAGGAAAGGTGCGCACGCTCAAGGAGCAAGTCGCGCTGGAGACCCGGTCCCGCAGCCTGAACCCCAAGTGGTTCGAGGGCATGCTGAAACACGGGCACGAAGGCGTGCGCCAGATCGAGGCGCAGGTCACCAACACCCTGGGGTGGTCGGCAACGAC
>JBNGDM010000128.1:0-9094 GCA_049975105.1 Rhodovulum sp.
CCATATCACCGGCGGCGGGCTGACCGAGAACCTGCCGCGTGTCCTGCCCGAGGGGCTGGGCGCCGAGATCGACCTGTCGGCCTGGGACCTGCCGCCGGTCTTCGGCTGGCTGGCCGAGACCGCGGGCATGGCCGAGGCGGAACTGCTCAAGACCTTCAATGCGGGGATCGGTATGGTGCTGGCCGTGGCGCCGGACCGGGTCGCGGCGCTGTCCGACCTGCTGACCGCCGAGGGCGAGACGGTGTTCGAAATCGGCCGCGTTGCGCCGGGGCAGGGGGTCGCCTACAAGGGCGCGCTGTTGTGAAACGCGTCGCGATCCTGATCTCGGGGAGCGGCTCCAACATGGTGGCGCTGGTCGAGAGCATGGCGGGCGATCATCCCGCGCGCCCCGTGCTGGTGGTGTCGAACGTGCCGGGTGCGGGCGGCCTGGCCCGGGCCGAGGCGATGGGAATACCTACTGAGGTCGTCGATCACCGGAACTTCGAGGGTGACCGGGAAGCATTCGAGAACGCGCTGATTTCGAAGATCGATGCCTATGCGCCGGACATCCTTGCGCTGGCGGGGTTCATGCGCATCCTGACGCCGGTGTTCATCGACCACTACGCCGGGCGGATGCTGAACATCCACCCCTCGCTGCTGCCGAAGTATCGCGGGCTCGACACTCATGCCCGCGCCATTGCCGCGGGCGATGCCGAGGCGGGCTGTTCCGTGCACGAGGTGACGGCCGAGCTCGATGGCGGGCCGATCCTGGGCCGGGCGCGGGTGCCCGTCCAGCCGGGAGATACGCCCGAGACGCTGGCCGCAAGGGTGCTGACCATGGAACATCGGCTGTACCCGGCGGTGCTGCGCCGGTTTGCCGCCGGGGACCAAACGGTAGTGAACCTGCCCTGAGCGGGACCTTTCCGGCGATGCGCCGGGCGTCGGCCAATACCGCGATTCCAATTGAACTTCGCCGAATGCAAGCGGCGCGCGAAGAACCCTTTCCAAGACCCGGGGCTTTCTTTATCAGGGGGCGGGGCGATACGGGACCGGGATTGCGCATGAGAGTGGCAGGACACGGGCGCAGATGAAGACATTGACCACCACCGAGGCGTTGGCCGAGTTCTGCACCGCGGCCGCGCAGGCGCCTTATGTGACCATCGACACCGAGTTCCTGAGAGAGCGCACCTATTACGCAAAGCTCTGCCTCGTGCAGCTGGCGATCCCCGCGGCGAACGGCCCCGAGGGTGAGGCGGTGCTGGTCGATCCGTTGGCCGGCGATCTGTCGCTGGACCCGCTTTACGAGCTGTTCCGGAACCGGGACGTGGTCAAGGTGTTCCACGCGGCGCGGCAGGACCTGGAGATCTTCTATACCGAGGGCAAGGTCTTTCCCGAGCCGCTGTTCGATACCCAGGTCGCGGCCATGGTCTGCGGATTTGGCGAGCAGGTGGGCTATGAGACGCTGGTGCGAAAGATCGCCAAGGCCAATCTCGACAAGACCTCGCGCTTTACCGACTGGTCGCGCCGGCCGCTGTCCGAGGCGCAAAAGACCTATGCTTTGGCCGATGTGACCCATTTGCGGGTGATCTACGAGCATCTCGCCGCCGAACTTGAGCGCACTGGGCGCGCCAAGTGGCTGCACGAGGAACTGGGCGTGCTAACCGACCACGACACCTATGTCGTGCGCCCCTCGGAGGCGTGGAAGCGGGTCAAGACGCGCACCAATTCCGGCAAGTTCCTGGCGGTTGTCCGCGAACTCGCGCGGTTCCGCGAGGGCTATGCCCAGGCGCGCAACATCCCGCGGAACCGGGTGTTCAAGGACGATGCGCTGCTGGAACTGGCCTCCACCAAACCGCAAAGTGTCGAGGAGTTGGGGCGGTCGCGGCTGTTGTTGCGCGAGGCGCGCCGCGGCGAGATCGCGGACGGCATCATCGAGGCCGTGAAGGCCGCCCAGGCGCTGTCGCCCGAGGAGTATCCCAAGCTGCCGCGGATCAATGCCAAGCTGCAGGTGAACCCTGCGCTGGCCGACCTGTTGCGGGTACTGCTGAAGGCCAAGTCGGAAGAGGCGGGCGTGGCGCAGAAGCTGATCGCGACCGCGTCGGACCTGGATCTGATCGCGGCCGGCGAACGCGATGTCGCCGCGCTCAAGGGCTGGCGGCGCGAGGTGTTCGGCGAGGATGCGCTGCGGCTGTGCGGGGGCGAGATCGCGCTGGCCGCCAGGGGCAGCAACGTCGAGGTGGTCACGCTGTAGCGGCGGCGCGGCGGCCTGCGCCGGAAAATTCGACTGTTCGGACCTGTAAAAAGTCAGCGCGTGCGCCCGGATCGCCGGCTCCACGGCGGGCGCTCGCTTGATCAGTGTCAGTGCCAGCGGTGCCGCCGGCCCCGATGCTGACACGGTCGGCAACCAACCGGGGCAGAGGCGTCGGCGATGCCGTTCGCTCTGTCTTTCGAGCCTTTCGCTATCGCTCTGCGGTGCCTTTGGCCGACCTTCGGTGCCCGAGGCTATCGGGAGTATCCAGACGAGTTTCGGCGTGGAGGTCGAGTTGTTCGGCGCGGTCGACGTTCGGATTCTGAACATCGACGGTTTCCTCGAGACCGCGGGCACCCGGTTGTCGTCTTTCGCGAGACTTTCCCGGCCGATGACCAGGAATGCATCGCGCGGGCCGCTGGGATCTATCGCGATCCGTTGCTCGGCACGCGCTGGGGGCCGCGGATGACCGTGGACGCGGTGGAGGGGTCCTTGCCAGCGTTCGGCGACGTTCTGGGCACGATGCGTGCCACCCACGAGGACGGCAGGCTGGTCACGCGCAGCTTTGCCTGTGAGGAGGTGGAGTCGGTTCTGCTGGCCCTGCAGCGGCCGGGCATCTGGCAGCTGGCGCTCGGCGGGATCACGCTATCGGGCGATTTCGCCTCGGAGTTCGGGATCGAGATCGGCGGGCAGGCCTTTGTGATCGGTTGCGCGGGCATATCGTCGGGGTTCATCCCCACCGGCTCGTGGTGTTTCGACCTGGACTTTTCGCAGGCGGCGTTGACGCTGGTCACGGTGCGTGTGCTGGCCGAAGCGCAGATCGTTCCCCTGCCTGCGGGGATACCTTTGTTGGTGGGGGCGTTGGGGGCGTTTGCGCTGCTACGCCGTCGGGCCCGGCCGGACGCGGCGTGCGGCGCCTAGCGGCTGGCGCGGCGCTGGTTCCGTTCGCCGCGCACGACGATGCTGCGCACCCGCTCGAGATCCTGCGTGGTCAGGAAGGTGCCCGCCGTCACCTCGCGCGAGGGTTCGGTGCCGACGCGGGTGCGGCCCTCGGGGCGGGCGACGCGGAAATCGAAGACCAGAACGCCGTCCTCGCCCGGTGTGGCGCGGTCGCGCACGAGTTCGGCCATCCAGTAGCCCTGGCGCGGCGGCCGGCCCGTGGCCTGCACGATCGCCCCGCCGGGTACCGGTTCGACGGCCATCTCGACCACGAAATCGACCAGCGGGCGGGGGTCAGTCACCACGGCGCGGCCCGCCGCCACGGTCGTGGTTTCCTCGGTCGAACCGCCGAACCAGTTGAACGGGTTGAGGCGCGATTCGCGTACCGTCCCACAGCCGCCCAGGATCAGTGCGGTCGACAGGATGAGCAGAAGAGGTGCTCTCATGGGCGGCTCCGGGGTTGCGTTCTGCCTCCGGGTTAGCCGAAACAGGGCGGCTTGAAAAGCCGCGACAGGCGGTGCGCTGGACCTTTGCGCACGGGGGGCCTAAGTCAGGGACAAAGCGGCAAGGAGGCATCGGCAGTGGCAAGTGCGGCGTTCGAGGAGATCGTGGAAACCTTTGACTTCCTGGAGGACTGGGAAGACCGGTATCGCCACGTGATCGAGATGGGCCGCGCGATGGAACCGCTGGGGGATGCCTTCAAGGTGCCCGCGACCAAGGTCGACGGTTGTGCCAGCCAGGTCTGGCTGATGGCCGATATCGACGGGCAGGGGGCCGATGCGGTCTATCGGTTCAAGGGCGACAGCGACGCGATGATCGTGCGCGGGCTGATCGCGGTGCTGAAGGCGCTGTATGACGAGCGCAAGGTGTCCGAGGTGCTGGAGACCGATGCCGGTGCGGAACTGGCGCGGCTGGGGCTGGACGAACACCTGTCCTCGCAGCGCTCGAACGGGTTGCGTGCCATGGTCGAGCGCATCCGCGAACAGGCCACGGGCGCAGCAGCCGGGGTTTGAGGTCCCCGGCAGCGGCTTCATCGGTTTCGTTCAGCTGGTCCGACGGCGACGGGTGGCCAGCGAAAGCCCGGCAAGACCTGCCACAAGCAGCGGCAGGCTGGCGGGAAGCGGAACGGCGTTCGGCATGTCGTAGCTGAGCGTTCCGCGGAACTTGACGTTATCGTAGTCTCCCGACCCGACCGCCGTATCGACGATGTAGGCGGGGTAGATGCGGTTGTTCGTGTTGTTCACGTAGAAGGTCAGTGTGTTCGTTCCGTCCACGAAGCCACTGGTGACCGGCGCATAGCTGGCCGGACCTGTGCCGGTATCGGTGTAGTGGCAATAGTCGAAGCTGTAGGGCTGGAACGTCGACCCGTCGAAGGTCATGTAGCCGCTGTTGCCCTGAGAGGTTCGGCACAAACCGGCGCTTGCGACATTGGTCCCGTTCAGGGCCATGACGGCACGGTCATCCGAAGCGAAATAGTCGATCGCAAGGGTGGCGTTTGAAAACCCTGTCGGAAGCGCGAAGGTGGACGTGTAAGTCCAAAACCCCGCCGTGTCGCTTTCCAGGATGTCGAAAGACAGGCTTGCCGCGTGGCACGGTGCCGAAAGGCCGACGGCAATCCCCAGAACAGCGGCAGCCCGCAGGTCCGTGACCCAACCAGACATGATCGTTACCCCCCTTATCCAAAGATAGGCCTGAGGATAGCGGTTTGTCGCGGCGGTGGAAGATCCGTTGATGCCGCAGGAGACGGGGTGGCTTTTTGGTCAGGCGTGGTCCTGCAGGAACCGGGCAAGATCGCCGTAGCCCGTCTTGCGCCGTTCAAAGGCCAGGCCAAGCCGTCGGGCACAGTCACGCGCCCGGGCGTCCAGCGCGGGGTCGTCGGTCTGGGCGAGGTAGACGAGCCGGTCGTAATTCCCGAAATAGTCCTCGGCCAGTTCGGGATGGCGGTCGAGTCCCAGTGGCCGCCATACGAAGGCGTCGAACTGGCGGGCCAGGAAATCGGTCAGGTAAAAAGCGGAGATCTCGTCCTCGGCCCGCGCGGCGAATTCGTTGATACCTTCGAAGAAGGCGTAGCAGTGCGGCCCCTTGATCATCTCGACGCCGAGTTCCGAGCAGGTGCGCGCCAAGGCGCCACCGGTGCCGCAATCGGCATAGGCCACCAGGATCGTGTCATAGGCGGCCCGGTGCCTGGCCACCGCATCGCGTATGCCGGGGGCGATCCGCTCGGGGTGGTTGTGCCAGATTGCGGGCAGGCAGGCGAGGTCGAGATGGTCCCAGCCATTGGCCCGTTTCAGAGCCAGGATTTCATGGGCCAGCGCACCGCAGGCGATCACCAGAACGCGGCCCCGCCCCGTCGGGGCCATGCCGGTTTCGGTCAGCGCGCGGTCGTCGGGCGTCGTCATTTCCGCGACGAAAGCCGCACCAGAAGGGCAGCGACCAGGGCCAGCGGGATCAGGATCGTCATACCGTGTCCGGGCAGCGTGCTGGCCAGTGTCACGGTCAAGCCGGCGGCCGCGATCGTGCCGATCAGGACCAGTGCGAAGATGCGGTTCGGCAAGATCTCCTCCTTTTCCCTGACGATGTGGGGGCCGTGGCGCGCCCGGGCAAGGCGGCGGGTCTTGCGGTCGCCTGGCGGGAAGCGTCAGGTCCCGGCGGGTCGCCGCTTGCGTTGCGGCCGACTGCCGGGCACGGGCGCGGACGGAGGGCATTGTTCGTCCTGTCATCTGCGGGCGGGTCAGGCGCTTTCCGACCTCAAAGGGGTTCTGTACGCCGCCCGCCAGCACCCCAGAGCGGTGCGGCGTAGCGCGGAAAAGCCCCGTGCGCAGGACCGGCCCTTGCGCGCGGTCTGCGGTCGGTGCGCTGCCGCGGGCCTAGCCGGTTGCCATCTGGTTGTGCTTGCGCGCGATGAAGGCCTTCGCGGTCTCGACGGCGACGGCGGCATCGCGGCAATAGGCATCCGCCCCGATGGCCCGGCCGAATTCCTCGTTCAGCGGTGCGCCGCCGACCAACACGATATACTCTTCGCGAAGGCCCTTTTCCGCCAGCGTGTCGATCACGACCTTCATGTAGGGCATCGTCGTTGTGAGCAGTGCGGACATGCCCAGGATGTCGGGCCGTTCCTTTTCCAGCGCCCCGAGATATTCGTCGACATCGGTGTTGATGCCCAGATCGACCACATCGAATCCCGCGCCTTCCATCATCATAGCCACGAGGTTCTTGCCGATGTCGTGGATGTCGCCCTTGACGGTGCCGATCACCATCTTGCCCATCTTGGGTGCACCGGTTTCCGCAAGCAGCGGCTTGAGAATGCCCATACCCGCCTTCATCGCGTTCGCGGCCAGCAGCACCTCGGGCACGAAGAGGATCCCGTCGCGGAAATCGTTGCCGACGATGGTCATGCCCGCGACCAGCGCCTCGGTCAGCACGCGATAGGGTTCCCAACCGCGTTCCAACAGGATTTCGACGCCCTCGACGACCTCGTCCTTGAGCCCGTCATACAGGTCGTCATGCATCTGCGGGACGAGTTCCTCGTCGGGCAGTTCGGAAAGGATCAGGTCGTCTTCGTCGTCGGCCATTTTCGTCACTCCGGTTCCCCGGCCGGTCCTTGCGGGCGCCGGCCTGTCCGCGATCTATCTCCATTTCGCAGCGCCCCACTTGGCCGCTTGCGACATGGGCCGCGCATCGCGCGACGTTTTAGCCGGGAACAGGCGCAAAGGGTAATGAAGAATCCGGGGTTAGTTTATGCGCTCAGACTCATGTCGGGCGTCCTGCGCCGCCGCACCGCCGCCAGCACGCCCAACCCGGCAAGCATCAGACCGCCCCCCGCCGGGAGCGGCACGGGCGGCACGCTGTCGGCGAAACGTTCGGCGATCAGCGCATGGCCCGCCGCGGTCGGGTGGATGTCGTCGTAGAAAAGATAACTCGAACATTCGGCCGTCGCGCCGATCAGCAGATCCTCGAGGCACGGGGTCCGGATATCGGTAAAGCCATAGGCGCCCGGGGTCGCGGCGACCTCTTCGAACAGGCCGAAGATGTCGACATAGGCGATATCGGTCGTGGCGGAGAGTGGCGCGAGGGCGGTGCGCAGGGTGTCGTTGAATAACGCGCTTACATTGGCTGCGGCCAGCGCGGCATCGGGACCGCGCGCCAGCACTTCCGGGATACGCCCGAGATTCGGCGCGCCGAAGACGGCGATCGTGGAGAACCCTTCGCCCGCGAGCGCCGCCGCGCCACCAACGATGGACGTGATGGCGGCGGTGATGATGGCCTGGGCAGTCGCCTCGTCAGGCGCGGCGAAGGCATCGCGCAGATCGTTGCCGCCGAACCAGATGGCGGCCAGAGGGGTCGGCCCCAGGGTCGGACCCGCGTCCTGGTAGAGGGCGATCTGCTCGCCGAAATCCGGGACGTTCAATGTCCCGAGCGATACCTCGTCGCTTGGGTCGGGGGGCGAGAGATCGGGAAATGCGAACTCGATCGGATCGCGCGGCGCGGCGCGCGCGGCGGCGAAGGCAAAATTCCTTCCGGAGTCGAAATCGGCGCCGATCTGACTGGCCCAGGTATCGCCGTCCGTGATCTGGCCATTGGGATAGAGCGGCGAGACGGGCGAGCTCGGCGTGCCTGTCAGCGCATTGAAGAGATTGCCGGGGTCCGACAGGCTGTCGCCGAAAACGAAGATGTCGGAAAAACTGTCGAGCGACGCGGCGGTGGCGGGCAGCGGTGCGGCCATGAGGGCCGCGACCAGCGCGAAGTGTTTCATGGGAGCCTCCCTCTCTTCCCGTTCGTGCGCCATTAGAGCGGGTTGGCCGAATTCTGTCCACGGTGATGGGCGGCCCTTGCGTATGTTCTTGCTATGTTCCATTCTGTGGCGATGGACCGCCCACTTGCCCGCGCGCCCGGTCGGGGCGCCGTTTCGAACCCCGCGAACCGCTATGACAGGCTGAGGGCCGAGGCGGTGGACGATGGCTGGGCGCGCGAGGACGACCTTCCATTGCTCCGCACCGAACTGCGGCTGGAACGGCCGCGTCGGGTCATCACCCGGAATGCCTCGCCAGACGTGCCGTTCGACCGGTCGATCAACCCCTACCGGGGCTGCGAACATGGTTGTGTCTATTGCTTCGCGCGGCCAAGCCATGCCTGGCTGGGCCTGTCGCCCGGGCTCGACTTCGAGACGCGTCTGGTGGCGCGGCCCGAGGCGCCCGAGGTTTTGGCGCGGGAACTTGCGAGTGCGTCCTACCGGCCGCGCACCATCGCGATCGGCACCAATACCGACCCCTACCAGCCGGTCGAGGCGCAGCAGCGGATCATGCGGCGGTTGCTGGAGGTGCTGCTGGAGTTTCGTCACCCGGTGGGCATCGTCACCCGCGGCACGCTGATCGAGCGCGACCTGGACCTGCTGTCCGAAATGGCCGGGCTTGGGCTGATGCGGGTGGGCGTGTCGCTGACCACGCTGGACGCTGGGCTGGCCCGTGCAATGGAGCCGCGCGCCCCCGCGCCGGCGCGGCGGCTGCGGATGATCGAGCGACTGGCCGCGGCAGGGGTCGAGGTGCGCGCGATGGTGGCCCCGGTGATCCCGGCGCTGACCGATCACGAGATCGAGGCGATCCTGTCAAGTGCCGCGCGGGCCGGTGCGGTGGCGGCGACATGGGTCATGCTGCGCCTGCCGCTGGAAGTGTCCGGCTTGTTCCGCGACTGGCTGGAACGCCACGCACCCGGCCGGGCGGAGCGGGTGATGGTGCGGCTGCGCGAGATGCATGGGGGGCAGGATTACAGTGCGGACTGGGGTCGGCGGATGCGCGGCGAGGGACCTTACGTGCAGATGATCGGCCAACGCTTCCGGGTCGCGGCGGCGCGGCTGGGGCTTGCGCGCGAGTTGCCGGAGTTGCGGGTGGACCTGTTCCGGGTGCCGCCGCGGCCGGGCGATCAGCTGACGCT
>JBNGDM010000129.1:0-9085 GCA_049975105.1 Rhodovulum sp.
CCCGCAAGATCCAGCGCTTCCTGTCGCAGCCCTTCGACGTGGCCAAGGTGTTCACCGGCTCGGACGGCATCCAGGTGCCGCTTGAAAAGACCATCGCGTCCTTCAAGGCCGTGGTCGCCGGCGAATACGATCACCTGCCCGAGGCCGCCTTCTACATGGTCGGCGACATCGAGGAAGTGAAAGCCAAGGCCGAGAAGATGGCGGCCGAAGCGGCCTGATGACGGCGTAGGCGCCGGGCGGCACCCGTCCGGCGTCGGTTTCCCAAGGAGGCAAGATGGCCGACACGATGCAATTCGACCTTGTGGCGCCGGAACGCCGCGTGGCCTCGGAACAGGCGACGCAGGTGGTGATCCCGGGCTTCGAGGGCGACCTCACCGCGATGCCCCAGCATACCCCGATGATCACCACGCTGCGTCCCGGCGTGCTCGAGGTGTTCACCGAGAAGGGCAGCCAGAAATACATCGTCACTGGCGGTTTCGCCGAGATCACCGCCGACAGCGCCACGGTTCTGGCCGAGCGCTCGCACCCGGTCGAGGAAGTGACCCGGGAGATGATCAACGAGATGGTCGCCGAGGCCCGCGCCGCCCACGAGGAGGCGCATCCCGACGTCGTCGACGCCTCGGCCAAGATGCTGGCCGACATGGTGGCGATGGGCACCCATATGGGGTTTGAACCCCAGGGCTGAGCGGCCAGTTATGAGCTGCCTGAAAGGCCCCGCGCGCCCCGCGGGGCCTTTTTCGATCCAAGCTGCACGAAGAGATTATCTTGTCACTCTGTTAACCCTGTCGCGCTAGGCACGAGGGGGCTGGGCTGAACGGGCGGATTCCGCGCCCCGGAGCGATGAAGAAACTCGAAAGCAGAGTATTGGGGATCGACCAGGGCAGCGTGGTGCTGTTCTCGGATTTCGACACCGACGGCGTCATGTGGACCGGCACCGGCCCGCGCGAGGTGCGCCGCGCCATCCGGTTCAGCGAGGCGTTCCGCGGCGTGCCGGCGGTGACGGTCGGCATCACCATGTGGGATCTCGACCAGAAGACCAACCAGCGTGCCGATATCGCGGCCGAGAGCGTGACGCCCGAAGGGTTCGACCTGGTGTTCCGCACCTGGGCCGACACGCGCGTGGCGCGGACCCGCGCCGACTGGATGGCGCTGGGCCCGGCGCGCGACCCGGAGGAATGGGATCTGTACTAGGGGCGGGTGTCGCCCTGGCTACGCCAAGGCAGCCGGCCGAAGGGGTTGGCCCCTGTCGCCCGCGTCACTCGGACCGATGCGCTCCAGTGGAGCGTGCCAGGGTATTTCGGCCAAGAAGAAGACCCGTTTAGGCAACATCGGCAGGTCATCGCCTAGGCGGTTTGCAGGGCTGGGGGGCGGCGAAACCACTGCGCCCGCGGGTGCAAACGGCGCGCCCGGCCCGTGGCCGCCGCCCCGCGCCTAGCGGGTGTTCGGCGCGTAGAGTCCTTCGTAGATCGGCGCCAGGGTTTCGTGCTCGAACAGCGACGAGACCGACGTCCCCTGCCAGATGTTCATGATCGCCTGCGCGAACAGGGGCGCGGTGGGGACGATGCGGATATTGGGGCAGGCGGCCACGGGTTCGGTTGGCTGGATCGAATCCGTCACCACCACCGATTTCAGCTTCGACCCGCTGATCCGTTCGACCGCCGGGCCGGAAAAGACGCCGTGGCTGATATAGGCGTGCACCTCTTCGGCGCCGGCCTCGATCAGCTTGTCGGCGGCCTTGACCAGCGTTCCGGCGGTGTCGCAAAGGTCGTCGACGATGAAGCAGATCTGGCCCTCGACCTCGCCGATCACGGTCATCTCGGCGACCTCGCCGGGGCGCGAGCGGCGCTTGTCGACGATGGCCAGCCCCGCGCCGATGCGCTGGGCCAGTTCCCGGGCGCGCGCCACCCCGCCCACGTCGGGCGAGACCACGGTGATCTTTTCGCCCAACCCGTTGAATTTATGCGCGATGTCGAGCGCGAAGATCGGCGAGGCATAGAGGTTGTCGACGGGGATGTCGAAAAAGCCCTGGATCTGCGCGGCGTGCAGGTCCATCGTCAGCACCCGCTCGATCCCCGCCTCGGTCAGAAGGTTGGCCACCAGCTTCGCGGAAATCGGCGTGCGGGCCTTGGTGCGGCGGTCCTGGCGGGCATAACCGAAATAGGGGATCACGGCGGTGATGCGGGCCGCGCTGGACCGGCGCAGCGCATCCGACATGATCATCAATTCCATGAGGTTGTCGTTCGCCGGGTTCGAGGTCGGCTGGATGATGAACATGTCCTCGCCGCGGACGTTCTCGTAGACCTCGACGAAGATTTCGGCATCGTTGAAGCGTTCGACACGGGCGTCGACCAGGCTGACATTGACACCGCGGTGCATCGACATCCGCCGGGCGATGGCAGAGGCGAGGGGGCGGTTCGCATTGCCCGAGATCAGTTTGGGTTCGTGGATATTGTGCATGGGGCGGGTCCTCGGGGGCGGGATTCGTGACGGTCGCGTGACGTTGACAGCGCTTATCACCCGGTTACGGTCTTGAAAACCTAGCGGATGGGAGAGGCGTCAGGATGGCCCATATCGATTATTTCTTTACCGTGATTTCGCCGTTCTCCTATCTCGCGGGCACACGGCTGGAGGAGATCGCGGCGCGCCATGGGGCGGGGATTACCTACAAGCCGGTGGATGCGATGGCGCTGTTCGCGCGGACGGGTGGGGTGCCGCCGTTCGAGCGGCCGGAGGGGCGGCAGGCCTATCGGTTGCAGGAAATCCGCCGGCAGGCGGCGAAGCGGGGAATGCCTATCACCCTGAAACCCAAGCATTTTCCGACGAACGCGGCGCCCGCGGCCTATGCGATCATCGCCGCCCAACAGGCCGGGGGCGGCGACCTTGGGGCGTTGGTGCACGGTCTCATGCGGGCCTGCTGGGCCGAGGAGAAGGACGTGGCCGAGGACGCGGTGATCCGCGACTGCCTGGCCGCCGCCGGGTTCGATTCCGCCTTGGCGGACAAGGGGTTGCTGGCCGGGGCCGAGACCTATGCAAAGAACCTGGAGGAGGCGGCCGCGCGCGGGGTGTTCGGCGCGCCGTTCTATATCACGGACGGGGATGAACGGTTCTGGGGGCAGGACCGGCTGGCGGATCTGGACCTGCACCTGGCGGGCAAGCTGTAGCCCGAAAAGGCCCGGAATCGGCGATATGAATTCCATATGAATCGCATATGAATTCCATATGACTCTTGTATGAGGTTTCGGGCGGGCGACCGCGCCGCCGCGCGAACGAAAACGCCCCGGCGCGGGACGCCGGGGCGGGGAAACCTGCGGGGCAGGCCGGGTCAGCCGGGCACGTGCACCGGCTCGGGTTCGGGGCCGCCGTCGATCAGCGCGAGGAAGGCGTCGACCTCGTCATCGGTGGTGCACCAGGAACAGACCAGCCGGGCAGACAAGGGCACGTCGCCCGCACCCTCCAGAGACTGGTCCATCGGCCAGAGGTAATACTGCGCGCCGGCCTTTTGCGCGCGGCGGTGGCCTTCGCGCGGCCAGGCGGCGAAGACGGCGTTGGCCTGGGTCGGGTGCAAGAGCGAGGCACCCGGGATCGCGGCCAGCCCGGCCGACAACCGCGCGGCGGCGGCGTTGGCGCGCTCGGCCAGCCTGAGCCACAAATCGTCGTCGAGATAGGCGGCCATCTGGGCGGTCAGGTAGCGGTGCTTGGAAAACAGGTGGCCGCCGCGCTTGCGCCGCAGCTCGAATTCCCAGGCGCGGGCGGGGTCGAACAGCACCACCGCCTCGACCCCCATGAGTCCGTTCTTGGTGCCGCCGAAACACAGCACGTCGACGCCGGCCTTCCACGTCATCTCGGCGGGCGTGCAGCCGGCGGCGACCACCGCATTGGCAAAGCGCGCGCCGTCCATATGCACCGGCAGGCCCGCGGCCCGCGCCACGGCGGCGATCGCGGCGACCTCGTCGGGGGAATAGACCGCGCCCGCCTCGGTCGCGTTGGTGATCGAGACCGCGCCCGCCTGCACGTTGTGCACGCCCGCCCGCGCGGTAAAGCCGATGGCGCGTTCCAGTTCGGCGGGGTCCATCTTGGCATCCGCCCCGTCCAGCAGCGTCAGCTTGGCCCCGCCGGTATAGAATTCGGGCGCGCCGCATTCGTCCTCTTCGACATGGGCGTTGCGGTGGCAATAGACGGTGGCCCAGGGCGGGCAGAGACAGGCCAGCGCCAGCGCGTTCGCCGCGGTGCCGGTGGCGACAAGGTAGACCTCGGCCTCGGGCGCCTCGAAGGTGGCGCGGATGGTGTCGCGCAGGTCGGTCGTGGCCACGTCGTTGCCATAGGGCATGGCATAGCCATGGTTGGCCTCGATCAGCGCCTCAAGGACCTGAGGGGGCACGGGCGAGGTGTTGTCCGAGGCGAAATGCATGGGCCTATAGCTCCTCTTCGATGACGTGGTCTTCCCACTCTTCGACGGGAATATCGAATTCGGGCAATGTCCATCCCCTTACCGAGACGCCCGCCCGGTGCACGGTTTCGGGATCGCCCGAGACCAGCGGGTGCCAGTCGAACAGCGGCTTGCCCTCCCACAGTCGACGATAGGCGCAGGTGGCGGGCATCCAATAGGCGATCTCGGCGATGTTCGAGGGTTTGAGGACGACGCATTCGGGCACGATGGATTTGCGCACCTCGTAATTGGCGCAGCGGCAGGTGTCGTCGTCCAACAGGCGGCAGGCGATGCGGGTGAACACCACCTCGCCGGTATCGGCGTCTTCCAGCTTGTTCAAACAGCACTTGCCGCAGCCGTCGCAGAGCGCCTCCCATTCCCTGGGGGTCATCTTCTTCAGGGGCACGCGTTCCCAGAAGCGGGGGCGCAGGCCGGTGCGGTCGATCGGGTCCTTCATCGCCCTAGGGCCGCCAGGGCAGGGGCGGTTCGTTCGCCAGGATGTCGCGGGCGCGAGCGCAGTCGCGGTCGATCTGGGCGACCAGCTCGTTCAGGCTGTCGTATTTCGCCTCGTCGCGCAGGAATTCCACCAGGGCGACCGACAGGTGCGTGCCGTAGAGATCGCCCTTGAAGTCGAACAGGAAGCTTTCGCAATTGGGCACGTTTTCCCCGAACATCGGGCGGACCCCGATCGAGGCGGCGCCGTCATAGGTGCCCTTGTGCGGGCCCGACAGCACGTCGACGCGCACGGCATAGACGCCGAAGCGGGGGCGGTGCAGGTTGTGGATCGACATGTTCGCCGTGGGATAGCCCAGCGCGTGGCCGCGCGAATCGCCGTGCAGCACCGCGCCCTCGATCCGGTGCCAGTGGCCCAGCATGGCGGCGGCATCGCGCGGGCGGCCATCGGTCAGCGCGTCGCGGATGGCCGTCGAGGACACCGCGCCACCGTCGTTGGACAACAGTTCCACCGCCGTCACGCCAAAGCCCAGCTCGTCGCCGAAGCGTTTGAGGTCGGCCACGTTGCCCTTGCGCCCCTTGCCGAAGCAGAAATCCTGCCCGACGACGACATGGGCGAGGCCAAGGCCTTCGTGCAAGACCTCGCGGGCGAAGGCCTCGGGCGAGAGGGCGGCCAGTTTCGTGTCGAAGGGCAGCTCGTACAGGTGGTCGATCTGCAGCTTGGCCAGCCGGTTCGACCGGGCCTCGGCGTTCATCAGGCGGAAGGGGGGCGCGTCGGGGGCGAAGTGCTGGCGCGGGTGGGGTTCGAAGGTCAGCACGCCCAGCGGCACGCCGTGGGCGGTGGCTTGTTTGCGGGCGATCTCGATCACCGTGCGGTGACCCAGGTGCACGCCGTCGAAATTGCCGATCGCGGCAACCGCGCCCCGTTCGCCATGGGGGGCGCCGGCCCATGTGGTGAAGGTCTGCATCGGCCCCCGATTGCACCGGGGACCGGGCGGCGTCAATCGAATTTCTTGGTCGGCGCCAGCACGGTGGCCTCGCCCTTGAGCACCGGCTTGCCATCGACCAGGCAGCGGGTGTCGAGCCGGACCCGGCGCTTGCCGTAGTCGATTTCCATCACCTCGACCTCGGCCAGGACGACATCGCCGGGGCGGACGGGGGCGAGGAATTTCAGGCTTTGGCCCAGGTAGATCGTGCCGTGGCCGGGCAGCTGTTCGCCGATCACCGCCGAGATCAGGCCGGCGGTCAGCATCCCGTGGGCGATGCGGCCCTCGAAGATGGTTTCCATGGCGTAATCGTCGTCCAGGTGGACGGGGTTGCGGTCGGTCGAGACCTCGGCGAACAGTTCGATGTCGCGGTCGGTCACCTCCTTGCGGAGATGGCGGACCATGCCGACCTCGAGGTCTTCGATACAGATCGTTCCGCGTGGCATGTTGTCGAGCATTCCCCGGCTCCCGGACCGTGATGTTGCAGCGCAGCATAGCGAAGCGCGCCCCAGCCTGCAACGGGGAAGAGTAATATATCGTTACGCGCGGCGCGGATGTCGCAACTTTCTTGCGCGCAAGGATGTTGCGGCTAGCGCAGGAAGCCCATGGCGTAGGTGGGGCTGGCCATTTCGCGGGCGAGATAGGCGTTCAGCGCGTCGGGATCGGGGTCGCGGGCGGTTTTCGTTTCCCCGGCGGCCAGCCCGCCGGTGATGAACAGCGAATCGAGGTCTTCGCCCAGCGCGCCGCGGATGTCGGTGGCGATGCCGTCGCCGATGCACAGGATTTCCTGGTCGGGCACGTCGGCCACCTGGGCCAGCCGCTGGCGGGCGAGGTCGTAGATCGCGGGCTGCGGCTTGCCGAAATACAGGCTTTCGCCGCCCATCTCGGTATAAAGCCGCGCCACCGCGCCCGCGCACCATTCGCGCGTCTCGCCCCGGTCCACGACGATATCGGGGTTGGCGCAGAGGAGTTTCAGTCCCTTCTGCTTGGCGTAAAGCAATTGCGGGCGCAGGTCGGCCGGGTCGGCATGGGCGTCGAAGGGGCCGGTGCAGACGATGCCCTCGGCCTGCTCCAGCGGCACGCGTTCGATATCGACGGGGTCTTCGACGATGCGGATCGGGTCGAAGAAAGTCAGGTCGAACTCGATTCCGATGAAGTAGACCTTTTGCCCCACGGCGCCGCGGAACATCGCCGCGCGCGCCGCGTCGCCCGAGGTGGCGATGGTGTCCCAGCAATCGGTGGGCACGTTCAGCCGTTCCAGCTGCCCCTCCACCGCCTTGCGGTGCCGTGGCGCGTTGGTCAGCAGCACCACGGCCCCGCCGCCCGCCTTGTAGCGTTGCAGCGCGGCGACCGCGTCGGGGAAGGCCTCGTGCCCGTTATGCAGACACCCCCACAGATCGACGAACAGCGCGCGGTAGCGCCCCGAGATATCGTCGAGGCGGTCGATGATCTGGGTCATGGGGGATGTCCTTGAGCGAAAATGGGGCGCCCGGTGCGGGCGCCCCGCAGGGGATCAGAGTTGCAGGTTCGGCAGGATCTGCTTTTTCCGGCTGACGATGCCGGGCAGGACGACGGTGTCGCCCTCGACCTTGGCGGCAAAGCTTTTCTCGGCCAGCGATTTCACCAGGTCGTTCGGCACCAGTAGCGTCGCCTCTTCGCGCAGGATATCGACGACGAAAAGCAGCACCTGGTCGGCACCGTCTTCGGCGGCCACGGTCTTCATCGATTCCATCAGGCTGTCCTTGCGGTCCAGCACCGTCGCGGGCGAGGTCGTTTCCAGCACGGAAACGCGGAATTTCTTGCCCGCGACCTCGTATTCCTTGGAATCCATCCGCAGCAGTTCCGCGTCGGAAAAGGCCGACACGTCGGATTTCGCCGCGAACATCTCGGCCGCGTAATCGGGGATCGAGATGCCCAGGTCGGCGGCCAGTTTCTCGGCCAGCGCCTTGTCGGCCGGCGTCGTGGTGGGCGAGCGGAACTCCAGCGTGTCGGACAGGATGCAGGACAGCATCGCGCCCTTGATGTTTTCCGGCATCTTCGCCGCGTCCTCGCCCATCAGGTCATGCATGATGGTGGCGGTACAGGCCACGGGGCGCACGGTGATGTCGATCGGCGCGCGCGTTTTCAGCCCACCGACCAGCATGTGGTGGTCGATCAGGGCCAGCACGTTGGCCTCGTTGATTTTCGACGGCAGCTCGGCGGGGTTGTTGGTATCGACCACCACCACGTCCTGGCCGGGGGCGACGTCGGCGATGATCTCGGGCTGTTCGAAGCCCCAGCGGTCGAGGACGAATTTCGCCTCGGTGTTGGGTTCGCCCAGCAGAACTGGCTGGGCCGCCTTGCCTTCGATTTCGGAAAGATACCACGCCCAGATGAGGGGCGAGCCGGTGGAATCGGTGTCGGGGGCCTTGTGGCCGAGAACCTTGATCGTCATGGGAATGGGTCCGGTTGTCTGGTGGATCGGTCGGGCGCCCTTATAGGCAGGGGCGCGCGGCTTGTCACGGGGGCGGCGGGCGAAGCTTTCGTGACGTTTGGCGGGGGCCGGGCGCGCGTTGCCCGACCGTGAAATTTTCGGCTTGCCGGTGCTTGACAGGCTGCGGCGTCTTGCCTAACTCAGCGCCGTTAGCACTCGAGCAGTGCGAGTGACAACAGATCACACCCTGAACCAAGGAGCGTTCAACGATGGCATTCAAACCTCTGCATGACCGGGTTCTGGTCCGCCGGGTCGAAAGCGACGATAAGACCAAGGGCGGTCTGATCATCCCCGACAGCGCCAAGGAGAAGCCGGCCGAGGGCGAGGTTATCGCTTGCGGTGAAGGTGCCCGCAAGGATTCGGGCGAACTGATCGCGATGGCGGTCAAGGAAGGCGACCGCATCCTCTTCGGCAAGTGGTCGGGCACCGAAGTGACGATCGACGGCGAAGAGCTGCTGATCATGAAGGAAAGCGACATCCTCGGCGTCATCGCCTGAGACGTCGCTCCCCCACGAGACTCAACCGGATAATCAGGAGACAGCGAAATGTCTGCCAAGGACGTCAAGTTCGACACCGACGCCCGCAACCGCATGCTGAAGGGCGTGAACGTTCTCGCCGATGCGGTCAAGGTCACCCTGGGCCCCAAGGGCCGCAACGTGGTGATCGAGAAATCGTTCGGCGCGCCGCGCATCACCAAGGACGGCGTGACCGTCGCCAAGGAAATCGAACTGGAAGACAAGTTCGAGA
>JBNGDM010000130.1:0-9054 GCA_049975105.1 Rhodovulum sp.
CGAGGTTGCCGACAGCCTGACCCGCGCGATCCACGAACACCGCCTCGGCCCGGGCATGAAGCTGAACGAGGACGAGGTGGGCGAGATCTTCGGGGTTAGCCGCACCATCGTGCGTGCCGCCTTGCAGCAATTGGCGCACGATCAGCTCGTCGATATCGCGCCGCATCGGGGCGCCTTCGTCGCGCAACCCTCGGTGCGCGAGGCGCGCGAGGTGTTCGAGGCGCGTGCGCTGCTGGAGCCGCGCACCGCCCATTCCGCGGCCCTGCGCGCGCGCCCCGAGGATATCGCGCTGTTGCGCCGGCATATCGCGCAGGAACATGCAGCGCTGGCCGAGGGGCGCGATGGCGAGGCGCTGCGGTTGTCGGGGCAGTTCCACGTCGATATCGCGCGGATTGCCGACCAGGCGACCATCGCCGAGTTCATCGGCCAGCTGATCTCGCGCTCGTCGCTGGTCATCGCGCTGTATTGGCGGCGGCGCAACGCATTATGCGAAAGCCATGCCCATGACGCGCTGATCGGTGCGCTTGCAGAAGGCGACGGGCCGCGCGCCGAGGATCTGATGAAGGGGCACCTGCTCGACCTTCTGTCCTCGCTCGACCTGCACGAGGCGCCGGCCCAGCCGCGCTCGCTGAAAGAGGCGCTGGGGAACGCATGAAACTGCGCGAGATGACCCGCGGCGAGCTTGACCGGGTGCTGGACTGGGCGGCGGACGAGGGGTGGAACCCGGGCCTTGACGATGCCGACCCGTTCCACGCGACAGACGCGGGCGGGTTCTTCGTGGCCGAGGTGGAGGGGCGCGCGGTCGCGGCAATCTCGGTGGTTAACCATACCGATGCGCTGGCTTTTCTGGGGCTTTACCTGTGCCACCCGGATTACCGCGGTCGCGGGATCGGCTATGCGCTTTGGACCCATGCGCTGGGCCATGCGGGCGAACGGGCGGTGGGACTGGACGGGGTGGCGGCGCAGCAGGACAATTACCGCAAATCCGGCTTCGCCCGGGCCGGCAGCACGGTGCGCCATGCCGGCGTGCTGCCCGGCGCGTTCCATCCCGGCATCGGCCCGGTCGGCGCCCGTGAGCGCGGCGCGTTGATCGCGCTGGAGGCCCGCGCGACGGGCTATGAAAAGCCGCGATTCCTGGGTGCCTGGCTGGCCGACAGGGCGACGCGCAAGACGCTGGTGGCGCGCAAGGACGGCGAGGTGACGGGCTTCGTCACGGTGCGCAAATGCCGGGAGGGGTTCAAGATCGGCCCGCTGGTCGCCCGGACCGACGCGGTCGCCGCGGCGCTGATCGAGGCGGCGGGCGTGGCCACCGGCGAGGCACAGGTGATGATCGACGTGCCCGAGGACGAGCGCTGGCTGGGCGCGCATTGCGCGGGTCTGGGGCTGGTGCCGGTCTTCGAGACGGCGCGGATGTATCGCGGCGCGGCGCCCACACGCGGCGACGTCGTGTCGGCGGTGGCGACGCTGGAACTGGGCTAGCGGGCGCAGGCGTTGGGCGCCTCAATGGCGGCCGCCGGGGGTATTTGGACCAAGAAGAAGGTGGCGGTTCTTGCCCGGAGGGTGGGGTCAGTCTGCCCGGGAGATCCGTCGCGCCGCGCCGATCTCGCGATACCAGGCGACGATCCGGGCGCGCTCGGCCTCTTCGATCATCATGATGTTGCCGGGTGGCATGGCGTGGGTGACGCCCGCCTGCAGGTAGATGCGCTTGGCCTGGGCGGCGATCTGGCCGTCGGTTTCGAGATGCACGCCTTTGGGCGCGGTGGCGAGTCCGGGCCAGAGCGGCTCGGCGGCGTGGCACATCGCGCAGCGGGTGGCCACGATCTCGCGCACGTCGTCGAAGCCGGGGGCGGCCACGGCCGGGGCGAGGTGCGCGGGCAGGGCGGCCTCTTCGACCGGGGCGTCGCCCTTCATCATTGGCGCCGCCGAAAGCGCCATGATCGCGAGGAAAACGGCCGCCGTCGCGCCCCAGGTCCAGCTCGGGCGGCCTTGGCGCGCGTGCATCGTGTTGAAATAATGCCGGATCGTTACGCCCATCAGGAAGGTCAGGCTGGCGATGATCCAATTGTACTCGGTGGCGAAGGCCAGCGGGTAGTGGTTCGACAGCATCAGGAAGATCACCGGCAGCGTCAGATAGTTGTTGTGCATCGAGCGCAGCTTGGCGATTTGCCCGTATTTCGGGTCGGGCGTGCGGCCGGCCTTGAGATCGGCCACGACGACGCGCTGGTTCGGCATGATCACCAGGAACACGTTCGCCACCATGATCGTGCCGGTGAAGGCGCCGAGGTGCAGAAGGGCGGCGCGGCCCGTGAAGACCTGTGTGTATCCCCATGACATCGCGACGAGAATCGCGAAGAGGATCAGCATCAGCGTGGTGGGTTTGCGGCCCAGCGGGCTGCGGCACAGAAGGTCGTAAAGCACCCAGCCAAGCGCCAGCGAACCCGCCGAGATCGCGATGGCCTGCCAGTTGGTCAGCTCCATCTTGGTATAGTCGATCAGATAGAGTTCCGCCCCCAGCCAGTAGACGAGTGCGAGCAGCGCGAAGCCCGAAAGCCAGGTCGAATAGGCCTCCCATTTGAACCATGTCAGGTGGTCGGGCATGTGATCGGGGGCCACGGTGTATTTCTGGATGTGGTAGAAACCGCCGCCATGCACCTGCCATTCCTCGCCCAGCACGCCCTTGGGGCTGTGGGCGGCCTTGGTCAGGCCGAGGTCGAGCGCGATGAAGTAGAAGGACGACCCGATCCAGGCGATGCCGGTGATGACGTGCAGCCAGCGGACGGCGAATTCCAGCCAGTCGAGGATCATCGCGGTGTCGAACATGGGGGCACTCCTTGCGGTGTTGCCGGGACGCTATACGCGGGCGGGGCTTTCTGATAATTCCTGATTATCCCGATCAGTTTCAAATAGATCCGAACAATCCGGTCATGACCAGCCTCAACAATATCCGCATGTTCGTCCGCGTCTACGAGTTGGAGAACATGTCGGCGGCGGCGCGTGACCTGCAGGTGTCGGCGGCGGTGGCCTCGTCGCGGATCGCGGAACTGGAGCGGCATCTGGGGATCCGGCTGTTCACCCGCACCACGCGGTCGATCCAGCCGACCGAGCAGGGGCGCATCTATTACCCCAAGGCGGTCAAGGTGATCGAGGCGCTGGAAGAGGCCGAGGCGGCGGTGCACGAGGTGACGCTGAACCCGAGGGGCTCGATCTTCGTTTCGGCGCCCCTGGGCGTGGGCCGCCGTCTGATCGCGCCCAACGTGGCGCAATTCCACGAGAACTACCCCGAGGTGCATGTCCGGCTGCGGCTATCGGACCGCAAGGTCGATGTCACCGGCGAAGGGTTGGATGTCAGCTTTGCGCTGGGGGAGTTGCCCGATTCCGGGCTTCGGGTGCGGATGCTGGCCGATTGCCCCCGGGTCCTGTGCGCCGCCCCCGCCTACATCGCGCGCCGGGGAATGCCGCAAAGCGGGGCGGAGCTGATCGCGGGGGGCCATGACTGTTTGCTTTTGCGGTTTCCCGGCTCGACCGAGTTCCGCTGGCCCTTGTGCACCTCGGAAGGCGTGCGGAAATTCGACGTGAAGGGCCCCTATGCCTGCGACGATGGCGATGTGCTGACGGAATGGGCGTTGGACGGGCGCGGCATCGTGATGAAGGCGGTGTTCGACGTGGCCGACCACCTGGCCGCGGGCGCATTGGTGCCGGTCTGCGAATCGACCCCGCCGCCCGATGCACAGCTTGCCTGCCTGTTCCCGCACAAGCGTAACCAGGACCCGAAAAGCCGGTTGTTCATCGAGTTCATGGCCGAGCGTATCAAGGCCGAGTTGAAGGCCCGCGAGCGGGTTTATCAGCTGCCCCGATAGGTCGAATAGCCGTAGGGCGAGAGCAGCAGCGGCACGTGGTAGTGATCCGCCGCGGCCATGGCGAACCGCAGCGGGATCACGTCGAGGAAGTCGGCGGCAAGCCCCAGCCCGCGCAGGTAATCGCCTGCGTGGAACACCAGTTCATAGGTGCCGGGGGCGAACGCCGCTTCGGGCAGGATCGGCGCGTCGGTGCGGCCATCGGCATTGGTGCGCATCTCGGCCAGGCGCGCGCGGGTCTCGCCATCGAGCCGGAACAGCTCGATCCGCAGGCCGGCCGCGGGGCAGCCGCGCGCGGTGTCCAGAACATGGGTCGTCAGATATCCGGGCATCGAATGCCTCCCTTGCCGTTTTACCGGTCATGGCCGAGCGTGACGCCAATATAAACGCCCTACGCCCCGAAACACTTTCAGGAATTCCTTGAAAGACGGGCGGGGCCTTATTGGAATATGCGAAAGTGATGCGAGGGAAGAACCAATGAACCGCTATCCGCGCGACCTTCGGGGGTATGGCCCGACGTCCCCAGATCCGAAATGGCCGGGGGGTGCCAAGCTCGCCGTGCAATTCGTCATCAACTACGAAGAGGGCGGCGAGAACTGCCTGTTGCATGGCGATGAGGCGTCGGAGGCGTTCCTTTCGGAAATCGTGGGCGCCGCGGCCTGGCAAGGCCAGCGACATTGGAACATGGAGACGATCTACGACTATGGCGCGCGGGCAGGTTTCTGGCGGCTGCACCGGATGTTTACCGAACGCGCCATGCCGGTCACGGTCTACGGCGTCGCCACCGCGCTGGCGCGTGGGCCGGAACAGGTCGCCGCGATGCAGGGCGCAGGCTGGGAGATCGCCAGCCACGGGCTGAAATGGATCGAGTACAAGGATTATACCGAGGCCGACGAGCGCGCGCATATGGAAGAGGCCAAGCGCCTGCACGAAGCCGTCACCGGCGATACGCCGCGCGGCTGGTATACTGGGCGCTGTTCGATGCAGACCGTGCGGCTGGCCTCCGAGGATGGTGGTTTCGAATACGTTGCAGACAGTTACGCCGACGAGTTGCCGTTCTGGATGAGGTTTGGAGACCGGTATCAACTGGTCGTGCCCTACACGCTGGATGCCAATGACATGCGGTTCGCGACGCCCCAGGGGTTCAATTCGGGCGACCAGTTCTATGCCTATCTCAAGGACAGTTTCGACCTGTTGCTGGAGGAAGGCCGGGCGGGCGCGCCGAAGATGATGTCGGTGGGTCTGCATTGCCGGTTGGTGGGCCGGCCGGGCCGGGCGCAGGCGTTGAAGCGGTTCCTCGACTACGTGGCCCAGCATGACGACGTCTGGGTTGCCCGGCGCATCGACATCGCCCGTCACTGGGCCGAGACGCATCCCCCGGTCGACCGGGAACGCCCCTCCGAGATGGACCGGCAGACCTTCACCGCCCGCTTCGGGGGCATGTTCGAGCATTCGCCCTGGATCGCCGAAGAGGCGCATGGGCTGGAGCTTGGCGCGGCCCATGATGGCGCGCTGGGGGTGCATAACGCGCTCGCCCGCGTGTTCCGCATGGCGCCGCCCGAGAAACGGCTCGAGGTGCTGAAGGCCCACCCCGACCTCGCCGGGAAACTGGCCGAGGCCAAGCGCCTGACCCCCGAATCAACCGCCGAACAGGCCAGCGCGGGGCTGGATGCCCTGACCGATGCCGAGCGCGCCCGGTTCCAGGACCTGAACGCGGCCTATACCAGCCGCTTCGGCTTTCCCTTCATCATCGCGGTGCGCGACCACGACAAGGCGTCGATCCTTGCGGCCTTTGAACGGCGGCTGGAGAACGACGCCGAGACCGAGTTCGCCGAAGCCTGCGCCCAGGTCGAGCGGATCGCGCTTCACCGCCTCAGGGAGATGCTGCCCGAATGACCCATCCGACCTATTTCGCGCCCAAGGGCGGCCTGCCCGGGCAGGACAGGCTGCACACCCAGCGCGCCGTCTTCACCGAGGCGTATGCGGTGATCCCGGGGGGCGTGATGCGCGACATCGTCACCAGCGCGCTGCCGCATTGGGACAAGACGCGGGCCTGGATCATCGCCCGGCCGATGACCGGCTTTGCCGAAACCTTCGCCCATTACGTGATGGAAGTCGCCCCGGGCGGCGGCAGCGATCGGCCCGAACCCGACGCCCAGGCTCAGGCGGTGATCTTCGTCACCGAGGGCGCCATCGAGATCGCGCTGGGCGAGATCGCGCACCTGGTCGAGTCGGGTGGATATGCCTATCTGCCGCCGGGCTGTGGATGGCGCCTGCGCGCGCTGGGCGAGGCGCCCGCGCGGTTCCACTGGGTGCGCAAGCGTTACCAGGCGGCCCAGGGGATCGACGCGCCCGACCCGGTCTTTGCCAGCGATTCCGAGATCGCGCCGGTGGGCATGGCCGGCACCGATGGCCGCTGGGCCACTACCCGCTTTGTCGACCCCGACGACCTGCGCCATGACATGCACGTGAATATCGTCACACTGGAACCGGGCGCCTCGATCCCGTTCGAGGAAACCCACGTGATGGAACACGGGCTTTACGTGCTGGAGGGCAAGGCGGTTTACCGGCTGAACCGCGACTGGGTCGAGGTCGAGGCGGGGGATTACATGTGGCTGCGCGCGTTCTGCCCGCAGGCCTGCTACGCGGGCGGGCCGGGGCGGTTCCGCTATCTGCTGTACAAGGACGTGAACCGGCATCCCGCGCTGGCGCCGGGCGGATGACCGATCTGCGCGCCCAGCCCCTGACAGCCGAGGCCTTCGTCCCCTATGGCGAGGTGATCGAGACCGGCGGACCCTTTGTCACCATCAACGAGGGCGCCTGCCGCCGTTATACCGACCTGGCACGCTTCGACATCGTCGATGGCCGGCCCGGCCTAAGTCTTTTCGCGGCCGAAATTCGTGCGCTGCCCTATGAGTGTGGGCTGCTGGAGCGGCACCCCTTGGGTTCGCAATGCTTCATTCCGATGCAGGGCAGCCGTTTTCTGATCATTGTTGCGCCAGATGAGGGCGGGGCGCCGGGAACGCCCATGGCCTTCGTTGCCGAGGATCACCAAAGCGTGAACATCGCACGGAACACTTGGCATGGCGTTCTGTGCCCGATTGCCGGCTCCGGCCTCTTCGCGGTCATCGACCGCATCGGGGAGGGAGGAAACCTGGAAGAGCACCGCCTGGGCCGGCCCATCCGCGTCACCCTTTGAGAGGCGCGCAGAAACAGGGAGAAGGACGATGGCAGATAGCTCCATCGGGACGCCGGAACAGCTCCGCGATCCCAATTACACGCCCGCGCTGCACAAGGCGGTGCCGCTGGGCATTCAGCATGTGCTTGCGATGTTCGTGTCGAACGTGACGCCCGCAATCATCATAGCGGGTGCGGCGGGCTTTGGCTTCGGCTCGGATGCGGGGGCGCAGGGCTTCCCCGACATGACCTACATGATCCAGATGTCGATGCTGTTCGCCGGTATCGCGACGCTTTTCCAAACCATCGGCCTGGGCCCCGTGGGCGCGCGGCTGCCGATCGTGCAGGGCACCAGTTTCGCCTTTATCCCGATCATGATCCCGCTGGTGGCGGGCAAGGGGGTGGACGCGCTGCCCGCCCTGTTCGGGGGCGTCCTGCTGGGCGGGCTGTTCCACGCCTTTCTCGGCACGTTCATCGGCAAGATCCGCTTCGCGCTACCGCCGCTGGTCACCGGCCTTGTGGTCACGATGATCGGGCTGGCCCTGGTCAAGGTCGGCATCCAGTATGCCGCCGGCGGTGTTCCCGCCATCGACAAGCCGGAGTACGGCAGCCTGCTCAACTGGTCGGCGGCGCTGGTGGTGATCTTTGTCACGCTGGGGCTGAAATTCTATGCCCGCGGGCTGTTGTCGGTTTCGGCGGTCGTTGTGGGCATTCTCGCGGGATATCTCTATGCGCTGGTAATGGGCATGGTTTCGGTCGAGGCCATCACCACCAGCTGGGGCCGCGCGGCGCTTCTCGAGGTGCCGATGCCCTTCAAGTACGGCTTCGACGTCAGCATTGCCGCGGTGATCGGGTTCTGCCTGATGGCTTTCGTTTCGGCGGTGGAAACTGTGGGCGACGTGTCGGGCATCACCAAGGGCGGCGCCGGGCGCGAGGCGACCGACAAGGAAATCCAGGGCGCGACCTATGCCGATGGGATCGGCACCGCGGTGGCGGGCATCTTCGGCGGGTTGCCGAACACCTCGTTCAGCCAGAACGTGGGCCTGATCGCCATGACCGGCGTGATGAGCCGGCATGTGGTCACCATCGGCGCGATCTTCCTGATCCTCTGCGGGCTGGTGCCCAAGGTGGGCGCGGTGATCCGCACCATCCCGATCGAGGTTCTGGGCGGCGGTGTGATCGTGATGTTCGGCATGGTGGTCGCGGCCGGCATCTCGATGCTTTCGGACGTGAACTGGAACCGGCGCAACATGGTGATCTTCGCCATCGCGCTGTCGGTGGGTCTGGGGCTGCAGCTTGACCCCAAGGCGGTGCAATACCTGCCCGACACGATCCGTATCCTGATGACCAGCGGCCTGTTGTCGGCTGCGCTGATCGCCATCGTGCTGAACCTTGTCCTGCCCGAGGAACTGGCCTCGGAGGCAACCGAAGAGGTGTCGGGCGGCCTGGCGGGCCACGGCCGGGGCAGCCTGCCCGGCGAGTGACACCGTGGGCGCGGTCGCCCGCCAAGGGCGGCCGCGGTCAGCGTTGGCGGTCTGTCAGGGCGCGCAGGGCGTCCAGACGGGATTGGGCTTCCTCCATCGCCTTGGTGAACCGCTCGGCGCGGGTCTTGTCCACTTCGGCCTGCTTGCCGACGGTGTCGCGTGCCTTGGACAGGATTGCGGTGCTTTCCGGCAGAACGCGCCTGATTTGCTGGCCAAGGCGGCGGTCGGTTACGCGGGCCAAGGTCTCCTCGGCCTGCTTCTGACCCTCGGCGTAACGGCTGGCAAGCGCCTTGCCCGCGAGGTCCAGCCGCGCGCCGGTCTCGTCCAGCAGGCCATCGGCGCTTTGTCGTGCGGCGATCACCCGGTCGGTGGGGATCAGCCCGATATCGCCCGGGATGACGATCATCTTGCCAGAGGAAAAACCCTCGGGCGTGGCGAGTTCGGGATTGGCACGCAGCAGCGCGGCCTCGGCATGACGCAGCTTGCGTTCGGCGCCCGGTCCTTCGATCACGAACAGCCGCTGGGCGAGGGTGCGGATG
>JBNGDM010000131.1:0-9023 GCA_049975105.1 Rhodovulum sp.
ACCGTCGCGCCCACGACCACCGCGATTCCATTGGCGAGCACCCCGATGATGAGCGAGGTCTGCGCGCCCAGGATCAGCCGCGAGAACAGGTCACGGCCCAGCAGGTCGGTGCCCAGCCAGAACTGTCCCGAGGGCGGCAGCGGCGCGCCTTCGAGGCTGAGGCCGTCGAACATCTGGTCGTTCGGGTCGTAGGGCATGATCCAGGGCGCGAAGACCGCCGCGCCGACCATGAGGACGATGACGATCAGCCCGAAGGCCGAGCGCGGCCGGCGCAGCAAGTCGCGCAGCACCGCGCCGGTCCCGCGCGGCCGGGCCGCGGCGGGGGCCTCTGCCGTCGCCTCGGTCATCGGCCTTCTCCCGTCCGGCGCGGCGCGGCCGCCCCGAGATATTGCGCGGCGGCATCCTCGAGCGGGATCCGCTCGATCATGGCAAGCGCGCGCAGCCGCTTGAGTGCGGCGAGCACGTCGACGCCCTCGGCCGCCATGATCTCGATCACCGCGCTGACCAGCACGTCGCGCAGCCCCGCCCGGCGGGCGAGTTCCGCCTCGCGCCGAAGCGCGTTCAGGCGCTCGGTCGCCTTGGCCCGGGCGATGACGAGTGTCGAGAACACCAGCGCCAGCGCCGTCTGGGACAGGAACGCGTCGCAATTCTGGCCCAGCGCCCAGGCGATCCGGCCGGGGCTTTCCGACCGGATCAGCCCGACCAGCGGCACGGGCGCGGTGCCCGGCGCCCAGGGCAACTGGTCGTCATGGCCCATGTCCACATCGACGAAGACGAAATCGGCCGCGGCGACCGCGTCGCTTTCGGGCCAGTCGGCGGTCGCCTCGACCCCGAGCGCGGCCAGACGCGCGATCAGTTCGGCGCGCACGGTTTCGGCCGGATGCAGAACGAGCGCGCGACAGCCGGTGAAATTCAGGTCCAGCGGCGGCGTCATGACACGATCCTCAGGGTTGGGGGGGAGCGGAGGGGGCGGGGGCCCGGCGCCCGTGCGAGATAGGGGTCGGGCGCGAGGGCGGTGCCGGGGTCCGACAGGATGCGGAACCGGCCCGACTCGGCCATGGCCAGCCGCGGGATCAGGCTGGAATGGCGCGTCACCGGATCGATGCGGATGCGGCCCAGCACGGTTTCGTGGTCGCTACCGGCCATCGCCTCGAACACCGCGCGGGGGTCGTCATGGCCCGCGCGGGCCAGGCCACGGGCCAGAAGGTGCACCGCGGTATAGGCGGTCGCGAAGTTGCACGAGGCGCGGTAGGCCGCCCCGAACCGCTGCGCGATGCGGTCGCGGAAGCTGGCGGTCGCGGGGCCGGCCAGGGTCTCGAACCAGGCGCCGATGGCCAGCATCCCGTCGGCGGCGGGACCCAGCGCGTCCAGGTCCGCCTCGGTCTGGTTGGCGCTGACCACCAGCGGCCGCCCGGCGGGCAGGTCGAGCCGCGACAGCGCCTGCATGAAGGCGTGGTTCGACGGCCCGATCAAACTGTTGACGATGAGGTCGGGCGCGGCGGCGGCGATCTCGTCCATCAGGTGGGCGCAGGCGGTGTCGCCCAGCGGCAGGTAGCGTTCGCCCGCCATCCCGATCCCGGCGGTGCTCAGCCGTTCGCGCGCCACGCGCAGGGTTTCCCAGCCCCAGACATAGTTCGACCCCACCAGGAAGGCGCGCTTGCGTCCCTCGGCCACGACATGGTCGATCAGGGGCACGAGGTGTTGATTCGGGCAGGCGCCCAGGTAGACCACGTGATCGTTGCATTCGAACCCCTCGTAGGGGCACGGATACCACAGCAGCGCGCTATGCCGTTCCAGCACCGGGATCATGTCCTTGCGCGACCACGAGGTGATGCCGCCCACGATGTGCCGCAGGTCGCCGCCGCCCAGCAGGTCCGCAGACAGCCGTTCGTATTCGGCGGGAACGCCCTTGGGGTCGGCGGCCACGGGGACGAGCCGCAGGCTGGTCTTTTCGTTGATCTCGCGCACCGCCATCATGGCGCCGTCCAGCGCGCTTTGCCCCAGCGCCGCATAGGGGCCGGTCGTGGAAAACATCAAGCCGATCTTCGCCGTGTACACCGTGATCCCCGCGTCCCCTTGCAAGATGCGCCAAAATAAAAAGCCCCATTCCCTCGGCGAAGAGGGCTGGGGCTCGATTGCCTATGCGCATCCGTTTGACTGAAGAAGAGCATAGGCACGGCCGCCCTGCAAGGCAGAGGGTGAGCGAAGCGGAAAACGCCCCGAGGGTGCGCATATTTTTCATGCGTAACGCCTAACAAGTGGGCAGAAAATGCGTTGGCCGCCGTGGGCATATCCAAGTGTGCGGGCGGCGGCGGCTTGACAGGGCCGATACCGGACTATACCGACCGGCCGGTACAGTAACCGAGGTATTCATGCCCGCCACCCCGGACCGCAACGCCCGCGCCCGCATCCTTGACGCCGCCGAGGCGGTGGCCCTGCGCGAAGGCGCGCGGCACCTGACGCTGGACGCCGCGGCGCGCGAGGCGGGGCTGAGCAAGGGCGGCGTGCTGTACCATTTCCCGTCGAAGCAGGCGCTTCTGGACGGGATGTTGCAGCGGTTCGTGGACATGGTGCGCGCCGAGGTCGCGGCGCATCGCACCCGGTTCGGGGATCGGCCGAACCCGACCCTGCGGGCCATCAACGCCACGATGCGCGACCGCTTGCGTGGACCCGACCAGGTGCGGATCGCGCTGGCCGCGGCGCATGCCGAAAGCCCGGCCGGAAACGCCAGGTTGCGCGAGGTCTTCGTCGCGGAATGGGACCAGATCGCGGCCGAAACCACCGATGCGGCCGGGGCGTTGACGATCTGGTGCGCCATCGAGGGGCTGCAATTCTTTGCCCTGTTCGATCTTTGCCAGGTGCCGCCGGCCGAGCGGCTGGCCATCGCCGCCCGGATCGACGCGCTGATCGACGCGCTTCCGGGCGTGACCGGAGGTGCCGCATGACCCGTATGGTCCTGATCCTGGCCGCGCTCTGGCTGGCGGCCCTGGGCCCGGCGCTGGCCGGGCCGCCGCTGGCGGTCGAGATCGTCACCGTCGAGAAGCGGGCCGACCCGCGCGAATTCTCGCTGACCGGCGAGATCGTGGCCCGCGACCCGGTGGATGTCGCCTTTGCCACCGGCGGGCGGCTGGCCGCGGTCACGGTCGAGGCGGGGGACGAGGTCGCCGCGGGCACGGTCCTCGCGCGGCTGGACTCGCTCCAGCAGGAGCAGGCGCTGCGCGCGGCGCAGGCCGCGCGGGCCAGCGCCCGGGCCGAGTACCGCCAGGCGAAAGAGGATTTCGAACGGCAGGAACGGTTGCTGGCGCGCGGGGCGACCACCCGGATCGCCCGCGACACGGCCGAGGACGCGCTGAACATCGCCGAAGGCACCCTGGCCCAGGCCGAGGCCGACCTTGACCTTGCCCGCAAGGCGGTGGCCGACACGGTTCTGACGGCGCCCGGCGCGGCCACGGTGATCGAACGGCTGGGCGAACCCGGCGAGGTGATCGGCGCCGCCCAGCCGGTGATCCGGCTGGCGGTGGGCGAGGCGCTGGACGCGCTGTTCGACGTGCCCGAGGCGATGCTGGTGTCCGGCACGCCGCCCTCGGAGGTGCGGTTGCGGCTGATCGACCATCCCGAGCTGTCCTTTGCGGGCCGGGTGCGCGAGGTCTCGCCGCTGGTCGATACCGCGCGCGGCACGGTCGCGGTGACGGTATCGGTGCCCGAGCCGCCCGCCATGGCCGGGTTCGGCGACGCGGTGGTGGGCACGGTGCGGTTCACGGGTGCGCCGCAGATCGTGCTGCCCCACAGCGCGCTGACCGCGACGGAAACCGGCCCCGCCGTCTGGGTCGTTGATCCCGACACCCGGGCGGTGTCGCTCGCGCCCATCGCGGTTGCACGCTTCGAAACCGGGCGCATCGTGCTGGACGATGGCCTGGCCCCCGGAACGCAGGTCGTCGCGCGCGGGGCGCATCTGCTGTTTCCCGGGCGCGTGGTGCAGCCGGTGGGGGCGGGGCGATGAAGGCTTTGGTTTGCCTGATGGTGCTGGCCGCGGCCCCGGCCCTGGCGCAGGGCGCCGGGCCGCGCCCCGTGGTGTCCGAGATCGTCGACCTGCAGCGCGGGGATGCGACCGGGTATGTCGGCACCGTGACCGCGCGGATCGAGGCCGACCTCGGCTTTCCGCTATTGGGCACGGTGGCGGCGCGTCCTGTGGACCGGGGCGATCTGGTGGCCGCGGGCGACGTGCTGGCGCAGCTCGACCCCGAGGACCTGGAGGCCGACCTGCGGGCCGCAGAGGCCGGGGTGATCGTCGCGCGGGCGCAGTTGCGCTCGGCCCGCGATGCCCGCGACCGGGCGCAGGCGCTGGTCGCCCGCGCCGTGGACAGCCGGACCCGCCTGGAAGATGCCGAACGCGCGCTGGCCGGGGCGCAGGCGCGGATGGAGCAGGCCCGGGCCGCCCTGGCGCAGGCGCGCGACCGGCTGGAGGACACGACGCTGAGCGCGCCGCACGATGGCGTCGTCACCGCGGTCCACGCCGAGCCGGGCGCGACGCTGTCGGCGGGCGAGCCGGTGCTGCGGCTGGCCGCGACCGACCGGCTGGAGGTCGCGATCGACGTGACCGAACGCGATCTCGCCCGCCTCGGCCCCGGCCTGCCCTTCGAGGTGGCGCTGATCGCCCAGCCCGACCTGACGGCGCGCGCCACCCTGGACCGGATAGACCCCGAGGCCGACCGCAGCACCCGCACCCGGCGGGTTCACCTGGCGATGCAGGACCCGCCCGGCGGCTTTCGCCTGGGCGCGCTGGTCCGCGTGCGCCCGGCCCGCGATGCGGCCTCGGGCGTCAGCCTGCCCCATACGGCGATCCTGTCCCCCGACAGCGCCCCCGCCGTCTGGGTGGTGGACCGCGCCACCGACACGGTCGCGCGCCGCCCGGTGAGCCTGGGCGCCCGGCTGGGCGAACAGGTGCAGATCACCGGCGGGCTGGCCCCCGGTGAGGAGGTGGTGCTGAAGGGCATCCATTCGCTGGAGGACGGGCAGACGGTCGGCCCGCAGGTGCAGCCATGACCCGTTTCAACCTGTCCGACTGGGCGCTGCGGCACCGGTCCTTCGTGTGGTTCCTGATGATCGTGTCGCTGGTGGCGGGCGCGCTGGCCTACCTGGATCTGGGCCGGGAAGAGGATCCCAGCTTTTCGGTCAAGACGATGATCGTCTCGGCCGCGCTGCCCGGCGCGGATGTGGAACAGACGCTGGACCAGGTCACCGACCGGATCGAGAAGAAGCTGGCCGAACTGCCCGAGCTGGATTTCACCCGCTCGATCACGCGGCCGGGTGAAGCCATCGTCCATGTCGAACTGCGCGACAATACCGACCCGGGCGAACTGCCCCGCATCTGGCAGGACGTGCGCAACATGATGTCGGACATCCGCGGGGATTTCCCGCGGGAATTCGCGGGCTTCGCCTTCAACGACGATTTCGGCGACGTGTTTGGCAACATCTATGCCTTCACCGCCGACGGGTTCACACCGCGAGAGGTGCGCGATCATGCCGAAGGGGTGCGCCGGCAGGTGCAGCGGCTGGAGGATGCCGGCAAGGTCGAGCTGTTCGGCACCCGGGACGAGGCGATCTATCTGGAATTCGATACTGATCGGCTGGCCGCGCTGGGCCTGAACCAGCAGCAGGTGCAGGCCACGCTGGCCGCGCAGAACGCGATCCTGCCCTCGGGCGAGATCCAGGCCGGGCCCGAGCGGGTTCTGGTCCGCGTGGGCGGCGCGTTCACCGGGACGGGCAGCCTGCAACAGATCAACCTGCGCGTGGGTGACCGGTTTTTCCGGCTGTCGGACGTGGCCGAGATCCGGCGCGCCTATGTGGACCCGCCTGCGACGGTGTTCCGCTATAACGGTCAGGAGGCCGTGGGGATGGCGATCGGCATGCGCCAGGGCGCCAATATCCTGGAGTTCGGCGAGGAGCTGGGCGCGCTGATGGAGCGGGTGCAGGCCGAGCTGCCCGTGGGGCTGGAAATCCACCGCGTCGCCAATCAGCCGCAGGCGGTCGAGGACGCCATCGGCCATTTCGTGCGGGCGCTGGTCGAGGCGGTGCTGATCGTGCTGGCGGTCAGCTTCGTCAGCCTTGGCCTGCGGGCGGGGCTGGTGGTGACGCTGGCGGTGCCGCTGGTGCTGGCGATCACCTTCCTGGTGATGCATCTTTACGGCATCACCCTGCAGCGCATCTCGCTGGGCGCGCTGATCATCGCGCTGGGGCTTTTGGTCGATGACGCGATGATCGCGATCGAGACCATGATCTCGCGCCTCGAACGCGGCGACGACCTGCCCAAGGCGGCGTCCTTCGCCTGGACCTCGATTGCCTTTCCGATGCTGTCGGGCACGCTGGTCACGGTGGCGGGGTTCATCCCCATCGGGTTCAACAGCTCGGCGGCGGGGGAGTTCACCTTTTCGCTGTTCGTGGTGATCGCGGTGTCGCTGAGCGTGTCCTGGGTCGTGGCGGTGCTGTTCACGCCGCTGATCGGGGTGACGATGCTGCCGAAACGGATGAAGCCCCATGACGAGACCGGCGGGCGACCGCGCCGGGCGTTCCGCGCCGTGCTGCGGGCCGCGATGCGGGCGCGCTGGCTGACCATCGCGGTCACGCTGGCGGTGTTCGCCACCTCGATCTGGGGGATGCGCTTCGTGGAGCAGCAGTTCTTTCCCAATTCCGACCGGCCCGAACTGATCGTGGACATCGCCATGCCGCGCAACGCCTCGATCGAGGCCACGCGGGCCGAGATGGACCGGCTGGAGGCGCATCTGGAGGGCCACGAGAACGTGGAATTCTGGTCGTCCTACGTGGGCCGCGGGGCGCCGCGCTTCATCCTGTCCTACGACGTGATGACGCCCGGGCCGCATGTCGGGCAGATCGTGATCCAGACGCCTTCGGTGCCGGCGCGCGATGCGCTGCGGGCCGAGCTGGAGGCGCTGGTGCGGACCGAATTCCCCGGCGTGGACGCCTATGTGAAGTTGCTGGAGATCGGCCCGCCGGTTGGCCGCCCGGTGCAATACCGCCTGTCCGGCCCCGATATCGACCGGCTGCCCGAGCTGGGCCGGGAACTGGCCGCCGTGGTCGCGACCGACCCGCGGCTGGACTATATCGTGCTGGACTGGAACGAACCGGCCCGCGTGGTCCGGGTGAACCTGTTGCAGGACAAGGCGCGGCAGCTGGGCGTGACCTCGAGCGATATCGCCACCGCGCTGGACGAGATCTATGACGGCGCCCAGTTGACCGAGCTGCGCGACGCGGACTACCTGATCGACATCCTCGCCCGCGGCGACGCCGAGGCGCGGCGCTCGGTCGAAAAGCTGCAAAGCCTGCAGATCGGCACCGCCTCCGGCGTCACGATCCCGCTACGCGCGCTGGCCACCTTCGAGTACGGCACCGAGCAGCCCGAGGTGCACCAGCGCGACCGCATGCCGACGATCACGGTGCAGGCCGCGGTGGTGACGGGCGACCAGCCCGCCACGGTGGTGGACGCGCTGGCCGGCGATATCGCTGCCTTCGCCGAGACGCTGCCGCCGGGCTATGCGGTGGACCTGGGCGGGTCGGTCGAGGAAAGCGCGGCCAGCCAGGGGCCGATCGCGGCGGTGGTGCCGATCATGCTGTTGGTGATGCTGACGCTGATCATGGTCCAGATGCAGGGGTTCCGGCTGTCCTTCGTCGTACTTTGCGCCGCGCCGCTGGGCCTGATCGGGGTGGTGGCCGCGCTGGTGCCCTCGGGCGCGCCTTTGGGTTTCGTCGCGATCCTGGGCGTGCTGGCGCTGGCCGGTATCCTGATCCGCAATTCCATCATCCTGGTCAGCGAGATCGAGGTGCTGCGCGGGCGTGGTATCGCCGCGTGGGAGGCCGTCTACCGCGCCAGCGACAGCCGCGCGCGGCCGATCCTGCTGACGGCGGCGGCGGCCAGCCTGGCGCTGATCCCGATCTCGCGGCAGATCTTCTGGGGGCCGATGGCCTATGCCATGATGGGCGGCATCATCGCGGGCACGCTGATCACCTTGCTGTTCGTGCCCGCGCTGTACCTGGCGGTGTTCCGGGTCAAGGCGCCGGAGCGGGCCTGACGCGGGCGGGGCGGGCAGGGGGCGGCGGCCCCGTCGCCCGCCCCCCCCACGGCGGCGAGACCCTGCCCCCGCGCGCCGGTTTCCCGGCCCGCCGCGCCCCCCGGTTTGAGTTTCGACGCGTGATGCCCTAGGTTCAGGCCATGACCTGAAACGCACATTCCCGGCGAACGGGGTCGGCCTTTCCTTGATGCCATGGTTGTCCCTGCCTGCCCGGCGGCATTCCCTGCCGCCCGGGGCGCCGCGGTTTGTCACATGACGGACAAAGGAGCCACACATGAAGGACTACGACCCCGAAAAGGGATATGTCGCCATCCTGGGCTGGAGCCTGAACGCCATCGACGCGGTCGACCGGTTCGACCGCCGCTATATCGTCGTCGCCCCGCCTTGGGCCGAGGCGTACTGCAAGCAGAACGATATTCCCTACATGGCGTGGGATTTCGACCGGCTGAACGAACGGTCCTACGAACTGGCCACCAAGCTGAAGGACGAGGGCGTGGATGTCGCGATCCCGCTGTTCGAGGAAACCGTGGAATGGGCGGGCGCGGTCAACGCGGTGCTGCTGGAGAACCCGCGCCTGCTGGGCCAGGCGATGCTGTTCCGCGACAAGTCGCTGATGAAGCGGCGCGCGCAGCTGGGCGGCATCCGCGTCGGCGTCTTCGAAGAGGCGCATGACCGGGGCGACGTGATCCGGTTTCTGGTGCGGGTGAACCAGACGCTGCTGAAACTGGATGGCGACCCCAACGACCCGATCCATTTCAAGGCCTTCGACAAGTCGGGCACCGCCGGGCACCGCGTGATCCGCACCCCCGAGGACGTGGACAACATCCCCGACGAGGAATTCCCCGCGCTCTTGGAAAGCCATCTGGACGGCTGGGAATTCGCCGTCGAGGCCTGGATCAAGGACCGCAAGATCCAGTTCCTGAACATCTCGGAATACGT
>JBNGDM010000132.1:0-8981 GCA_049975105.1 Rhodovulum sp.
GTGCAAGGCTGCCCAGGGCGACCATTCGAAGCTGTTCTTTGGCCCGGTCGGCGTCGGACAGCACCGCATCGCCCGCGGCGGCGGCCGCCGCGAGGGCGGCATCGCCATGGGCAACGGCGGCTTCGCCGATTTGGCGCAGCTGGTCGTAGGCCGCGATCGAGGTCCGTTCGGCCAGAGTCTGGGCGGCCAGCATTTCGGCGCGGGTCGCCACGATCCCGGTCTCGGGATCGGCAAAGGCCAGGATGCCATCGATGATCGTGCCAAGGTCGTCGGTGATGTAGATCTCCTCGGCCAGGCTGCGCAGAGCGCCGGCGGCCGCGTCGAGTTCGGCCTGGGCGGCCGCCGCGGCGTCGAGGTCGCGCACGGTGGCGCCCAGGAAGGCGGTCGCGACGACGGTTTCCACTGCCAGCTCCATGCGGGCTGCGTCGCGGATGAACTTCATCTCATTGTCGATCAGCCGGATGACGGCTTCGCTGTTGAAGGTCGCCGTGTCCTCGGCGCCGATCATCAGGTTGTAGGTCAATTCGTCGATCGCATAGGTCAGGGCGGTTTCGCTTTCCTCGCGCAGGTCCATCAACCTGTCCATGAACCCGGCGCGGGCGCGAAAACCTTGGCGGCTCGCCTCGGCGAAGATGGCGCGCGTTTCCACCAGGGTCGGCAGCTGGTCTGGGATCGCGTCGCGCTCTTCGAGGTCGGCCAGGATCGCGTCGAACTCGCCCAGGCTGGCGTCCGCGATTCCGCGCAGCCTTTCGGCCAGCCCGTCATCGACCGTCTCGGCCAGGGCGATCGAGATGCCGCTGAGCAGGTTGATCTCGCTGCGGGCCCGCAGCACAAGCGCGGTCGCGGCGAAATCGTAGTCCATCAATGCGGTCAGCGTATCGGTCACCGCCTGCACGGTCTGTTCTCCGGCCAGTTCCATGTCATAGGCCGCGTCATCGGACATCTGCGCCAGCAGGTCGCGCGCCTGTTGCGACAGGTCCCGGAACCCGGCGATGGTCTGGTCCAGCTGCGCATCGCGTTCAAAGCGGTCGGACAGGGCCGCGCGCATGTCGCGTGCCTCGTTTTCCAGTTCGGCCAGCAGCGGCCGCATCGCCGCCGCCGATGCCTCGGGCAGGCCGTTCATGCCCTCTTCTAGATGGGCTTTCTCTTCATGGAACCGCGCCAGGCCGGCTTCGACTCCCGCGGTTGTGCCGGCGAGCAGCATCTCGGACAGGGCATCGCGGATGCCGCCGGTATGCTCGATCACGGTGACGCTGTTGCGCAGTCCGGGAAGTTGTTCGCCGAGCAGCGTGTTGAGCGAGGCCGAGAGGGTGTTGAACACCAAAAGGCCAATCAGCACCGCAGCGCCTGCCATGGCGCCCAGAGCGGCCATGGAAACGCCAATCTTGATGGCGATGCTTCCGAATATAAAAGACAGGAGTCGGCGCATTTTGGGCCTCCCGCAGAAGTCAGGTTGTTGACGGCGGGCGGCGCAGACGCCCCGCCCGCCAGGTTCAGTTGTCGCCGTCCGCCGTGGCGGGCGGCAGTGTTTCGAACGTGCCATCCGCGCCGAGGCGGATCAGGAACGCATCGTCCAGCCCCTGGTTGTCGCCCGCCCCATAGGCGAGCTCGAGCCCGCCCAGGTCCAGCTCTCCCAGCCGGCCAAGCGCGGCCAGGAAACCCGCGCGGTCCAGCCAGGGGCCGGCCTCGTCGAGCGCGGCCAGCGCGAGGCGGCCAGCGATGTAGCCTTCAAGTGAGGCGAAGCCGGGTTCGGCCGTACGGTCATGGTCGGTGAGCGCGGACCGGTAGTCTGCCACCACGCCCCACGTCTCGTCCCACGGGTCCGGCACGGCGCCCGCAACGAGAACGCCGTCGGCGGCATCGCCCAGTTCGGCGCCGAGGGCGAGGGCGTCGGTATCGGATAGCCCGGCAAAGACCGGCGCAAAATCGAGCGACTCGGCCAGCTTTATGAATTCGGCGGCGGCGTCGTGCCCGCCCAGCATCAAAACGGCATCCGGGCTGGCCCGCCTGATCGTCAGCAGCGCGACCTTGATCGCGGTGGTGCCATGGGCATAGCTGCTCTTGGCAACCGGCTCGAGCCCGCGGGCAGCCAGCGCGGCCTCGACCGTTCGCAGCAATGCCCGGCCTTCCTCGTCGTTCTCGTGGAGAACGCCGATCCGTTCGGTCCCGTGGGTGTCGGCCAGATGCCTGGCAAGGGCCCGGATTTCGGCCGCGTCGGTGGGGCGGATGTTGATGACGTTCGTGGCCCAGGGCGCGCGCAACGCCTCGTCGCCGGTGGCCGCGCCGACAAGGGCCATCCCGGCGCTGCTGGCCAGCGGCTGAAGCGTGCGGGACACGGTCGCGCCGACCGTGCCGATCAGTGCGAAGTGGTCGTCCGCGGCGATGATCGATTCCATCCGTTCGACGGCATGGGCCGGATCGTTGCTGTCGCAATGGCTGTCGAGGCGGATCCGGCGGCCATGGACCCCGCCTTGACGGTTCGCCTCTTCGAACGCGGCGAGGAGGCCAAGGCGCATTCCGGTGCCCCATGCGGCCCCTACGCCCTCAAGCGGGGCGATCTGAACGAAACGGACGCTGTCGCGGTCCACCCCCTGCGCGGCGTGGAGTGTCGCGGGAGCAATGCAATGGGCGGCGGCAAGCGCCAGAGCGGAAGATATACGCATCTGCGAATCTGCTTTTTGCGGCGTGCTGGCAGACCTTGCTCCCCAACCCTTAACGAGGGCTTTCCCGCGGCGCGGGAGAAAGCTTTGGCTTAAGGGCAAAGTTTAGCGACCCGGGCAGGACCGCTGTCAGCCGCGGCGATAGCCCAGCGAGGACTCGAGCAGGCTTTGGGTATAGGGATGGCTGGGGCGCATCGCGCGCATTTCGTCCACGCCCATCACCTCGACGATCTCGCCCGCCCGCATCACCGCGATGCGTTCGCACATATGCGCCACCACGGCCAGGTCGTGCGAAACCATAAGGAAGGTCAGGTCGTGTTCGGTGCGCAGGTCGGTCAGTAGGTTCAGGATCTCGGCCTGCACCGACACGTCCAGCGCCGAGGTCGGTTCGTCCAGCAGAAGGATCGAGGGTTCAGGGGCCAGCGCGCGCGCGATGGCAACGCGCTGGCGCTGGCCGCCCGAAAGCTGGTGCGGGTAGCGGAAGCGGAAGGCCGGGCCAAGCCCGACATCGTCCAGCAGCCGTTCGATCCGCGGCTCGACATCGCGAAACCCGTGAAGATAAAGGGTTTCGGACAGGACCTGGTCGACCGACTGGCGCGGGTGAAGCGAGGCGTAGGGGTCCTGAAACACCATCTGCACCGCCTTGTAGAAGGCCCGGTCGCGGCGCTTGCCCGCTGGCACGTCACGCCCGTTCACCGCCATCCGACCCGACCAGTGCGGTGCAAGGCCCGTCAACGCGCGCATGATCGTCGACTTTCCCGAGCCGCTTTCGCCCACCAGCCCGAAGCTCTCGCCCGCGGCGACCTCGAAACTCGCCCCCCGGACGGCATCCACCCGGTCGCGCCCTTCGCCGAACCAGACGTTCAGGTGGTGGAAACTCAGCGCGCTCATTCCGGCCCCACGCTCGGCGCCTCGGCCCAGGCCGGGTCGCGTTTCAACACCTCTAGCCGGCCTTGCGGCGCGTCGAACCGGGGCAGCGAATTTAGCAGCCCCCGGGTGTAGGGATGCGTCGCCTCGTGCAGCCGCGCGGCATCGCAGGTTTCGACCACGCGACCGGCATACATGATCAGCACCCGGTCGCAGAATTGCGCCACGAGGTTCAAATCGTGGCTGATGAAGATCAGCCCCATGCCGCGATCCTGCACGAGCCGGTCGAGAATCTGGAGCACCTGCGCCTGGACAGACACGTCCAGCGCCGAGGTGGGTTCGTCCGCGATCAGCAATTCCGGGTCGGGGATCAGCATCATCGCGATCATGATCCGTTGGCCCATGCCGCCCGACATCTCGTGCGGATAGGCCCGCATCACGCGGTCGGCGTCGCGGATCGAGACCGCCTCCAGCATCTCGATGGCCTTGGCGCGGGCCTCGGCGCGGGTGCCCCTGGCGTGCAGGCGATAGGCCTCGATCAGCTGGTCGCCCACGGTCATTACCGGGTTCAGCGAGAACTTGGGGTCCTGCATCACCATTGAAATCCGCTGGCCGCGCACCGCGCGCATCTCGACCTCTGACTTGTCCAAGAGGTTCTCTCCATCCAGCTTGATATGGGCGGCCTCGACCTGTCCCGGCGGGCGGATCAGCCGCAGGATGGCACGGCCCGTCATCGACTTGCCCGAGCCGGACTCTCCCACGATGCCCAACCGTTCGCGGCCCAGCCGGAACGACACGCCCCGGACCGCGTCGAACACGCCCTTGCGGGTGGGAAAGCGGACCCACAGGTCCTTGACGTCGAGCAGGTCGGTCATTTCTCGCTCTTCGGATCGAGGACGTCGCGCAAGCCGTCGCCCAGAAGGTTGAAGGCGAGCGACACGGTGAAGATCGCCAGCCCCGGCATGGTCGCGACCCACCAGTGGTCGAGGATGAAGCGCCGCCCCTCCGAGATCATTGCGCCCCATTCCGGGCTGGGCGGCTGCGCCCCGAGCCCGAGAAAGCCCAGGCCCGCGGCGGCCAGGATGATGCCCGCCATGTCCAGCGTCACCCGCACGATCAGCGACGAGATGCAAAGCGGCCAGATATGCTTGGTGATGATCCGGATCGGCCCCGCACCTTGCAGCCGCACCGCGCTGATATAGTCGGAATTGCGGATCGTCAGGGTTTCCGCCCGGGCGATGCGGGCATAGGGCGGCCAGGCGGTCAACGAAATCGCCAGCACCGCGTTCTCGATCCCCGCGCCTAGGGCCGCGACGAAGGCCAGCGCGAGCACGAGCCGCGGAAACGCCAGGAAGATGTCGGTGATGCGCATCAACCCCATGTCGATCCAGCCGCCGACATACCCCGCGACCGTGCCCACGATCAGCCCCGCCACGGGCGCGATCAGCGCCACCAGCGTCACGATATACAGGGTGATCCGCGAGCCGTAGATCAGCCGCGAAAGAATGTCCCGGCCCAGCGAGTCGGTGCCCAGCGGATGGCCCTCGGTGCCCAGCGGCTGCAGCCGGTTCGCGAGGTCCTGGAAATAGGGGTCGTGCGGGGCAAGCACGGGCGCGAAGGCCGCGACCGCCAGAAGGAACACCAGGATGCCGAGGCCGAACATCGCCAGCGTGTTCGACCGGAAGGCCAGCCAGCCCTGGTAAAGCGCAGACAGGCGTGCCTGCATCCGCGAATGCGGCGTGTCCGTCAGCAACCACTCGCGCCAGGCCGTTCCGCTCATTTCGCCCTCGGGTCGAGAAACTTGTACAGAAGGTCGGACGCCACGTTCAGCAGCACGAAGACGAGGCCCACGACCACCGTGCCGCCCAGCACCGCGTTCATGTCCGCCGATAGCAGCGCGGTGGTGATATAGCTGCCGATGCCGGGCCAGGAAAAGATGATCTCGGTCAGCACCGAGCCTTCCAGCAGCCCCGCATAGGACAGCGCGATCACGGTGATCAGCTGCACGCGGATGTTGCGGAAGGCGTGCCCCCAGATCACGGCCCATTCCGACATGCCCTTGACCCGCGCGGTGGTGACGTATTCGGCCGACAGCTGCTCCAGCATGAAAGAGCGCGTCATGCGGCTGATATAGGCCAGGCTGTAATAGCCCAGCAGCGAGGCGGGCAGCACGATATGCGACAGCGCATCGCGGAACACCGTCCAGTTCCCGTCGAGCGCCGAGTCGAGCAGGATCATGCCGGTCACCGGCGGCACCATGTCGGCATAGAAGATCGACACCCGACCCGGACCGCCGACCCAGCCGAGGATACCGTAGAAGATCAGAAGGCCCATGAGGCCCAGCCAGAAGATCGGCATCGAATAGCCGACCAGCGCCACCACCCGGGCGATCTGGTCGATCCACGAGCCTTGTTTGACGGCGGCGATCACGCCCAGCGGCACGCCGATCAACACGCCGATCAGCGTGCCCAGCGTGGCCAGTTCCAGCGTGGCGGGAAACACCCGCGCGATATCCTCGGCGACGGGGCGCGCGTTCAGAAGCGATACGCCGAAATCGCCGCGGACCACGTCCCAGATGTAATAGGCGAACTGCACCAGCAGCGGCTTGTCGAGGCCGAGCTGTTCATAGACCTGCTGGTAGACCTCGGCCGAGGCGCGTTCGCCCACGATGGCCAGCACCGGGTCGATCGGCATGACCCGGCCGATCAGGAAGGTGACGAACAGCAGCCCCAGCATGGTGATCGCGACCGAGCCCAGCGTCACGCCCGTCGTCACCACCCAGCGGGGGAAGAGCGCCCAGGGGCGCCCTCCCGGTTTTCCGTCGCTGACCGACACCTACTTGGTGACCTGCCAGTAGGAGGCCGAGGTGATCGCCTGGCCGGTCGAGAAATTCATCACGTTGTCGCGCAGCGCCGATTGCTCGATCTGCTGGAACATGATCGCAAAGGGCGAGGTCTCGCGGAACTCGGCCTGGATCTCGTGATACATCTCGATGCGCTTCTCGCGGTCGTTCTCGACCACGGCAGCGTCGACCTTGCCGGTCAGATCGCCGGGGTTCCAGCTGTTGCGCCAGGCCAGCACGCCGGTCAGCTGCGCCTCGTCGGAATTGTCCGGGTTCCACGCAAAGGTCGAGGCGTTGGTCTGCGGGTCGGGATAGTCCGGCCCCCAGGCGCCAAGGTAGACATCAAGCTCGCGCGCGCGATACTCGCCCAGGATCTGTTTGGCGGTGCCCACGGTGATGTTCAGCGTGATGCCGGCCTGCGCCATGGTGTTCTGGAGCGATTGGGCGATCTCCATCCGCTCCTGCGCCTCGCGCACGCCGACTTCCAGTTCCATCCCGTCGACGCCCGCCTCGGCCAGCAGCGCCTTGGCCTTCTCGACATCCAGCGAGTAGGGGTTTTCGTCCACCGCGCCCAGATAGGTCTTGGGCAGGAAGTTCTGGTGGATCGTGTATTGCCCCTTGAGGAAGCTGTCGCGCATGCCTTCGTAGTCGACGAGGTATTTCATCGCCTCGCGGACCTGCGGTTTCGACAGCTCGGGATGCTTCTGGTTCAGCGAGAAATACATCAGCCGGCCCTTCAGCTCCTCCTCGATCTTGACGCCGTCCGCACCGGTCACGCCCGCGATGTCCTCGGGGTTGAGGTTGCGCGCGATGTCGATATCGCCGCGTTCCAGGAGCAGCCGCTGGGTCGCGCTTTCCTGCACGTGGCGGACGACCACGCGCTCCATCGCCGGCGCGCCGAGGTAGAAATCTGGGTTCGATTCAAGGGTGACGCTTTCATTCGGCTTCCACGCCACCACGCTATAGGCGCCCGAGCCGGCCGAGTTGGTGGCCAGCCACTGGTTGCCCATGTCGCCGTCGACCTCGTGCTCCATCACCGTCTTCTTGTCGACGATCGCGCCGATGGTCGCGGTCAGGCAGTTCAGCACGAAGGACGTCGCATAGGGCTTGTCGGTGGTGATGATCAGCTTGTTGCCCTCGGCGCGGATCGTTTCCTCGACGTTTTCGGGGGTAAAGCCGAACTGCGTCAGGATGAAGGACGGCGTCTTGTTCAGGATCACCGCACGGCGCAGCGAGAATTCGGCATCCTCGGCGGTCACCGGGTTACCCGAATGGAACGTGACGCCCTCGCGCATGGTGAAGGTGATGGTCTTGCCGTCCTCGCTGACCTCCCAGCTCTCGGCCAGGTCGGGCTGATAGCCGGCCTCCAGGTCCAGCGGGTCGAAATTCACCAGCTTGCCGTAGACGTTGCGGATCACGTCGGAACCCGCGAATTCGAAGGACTGGGCGGGGTCGAGCGTGGTGATGTCGTCGATCCGGTTCGCGATCACCAGCATGTTGGCGGGCGTCTCGGCCCAGCCGGGCACCGCGGTCAGCGCGACTGTCAGGCCCAGCGCGGCGCCGGACATAAGCTTGGAAAATGCGTTCATCGTTTCAGTCCTCTCCTGTTGTTATCTTGTCGAAGCGGTCGCCCGAGGGTCGTTCACTGCCCCCATGTCTTTTCAAGCACCCGCAGCCAGTTGCCATGGCACAGCTTTTCGGTCAGTTCCGCCCCATAGCCGTGATCGGCCATCGCCTGTCTCAGCGCCGGCAGCCCGGCAGCCGTGCCGATCCCCGAGGGGACAAGGGCACCGTCGAAATCGGAGCCCAGCCCCACCCGGCTTTCGCCCAGACGGTGCAGAAGATGGTCGAGATGGCGCAGCATGTCGTCAAGCCCTGTATCTACCATCCGCCCGTCCGGGCGAAGGAAGGCGACGGCATAGTTCAGCCCCACCATCCCGTCGCTTGCCGCGATGGCGTCCAGCTGGGCGTCGGTCAGGTTGCGGGCCTGCGGCGTGATCGCGTGGGCGTTGGAATGGGTGGCGACCAGCGGCGCGTCGGAATGTTTCGCCACGTCCCAGAAGCCCGCCATGTTCAGGTGCGACAGGTCGATCAGGATGCCCAGCGCGTTGCAGCGTTTCACAAGGTCGACGCCGTCCTCGGTCAGCCCGCCGCCGATATCGGCGTCCGACGGAAAGCGGAACGGCACGCCTTCGCCATAGATCGTCGGGCGGCTCCAGACCGGGCCGAGCGAACGCAGCCCCGCCTTGTAAAGCACGTCGAGCACGTGGAATTCCGGGTCGATCGCCTCGGCGCCCTCCATGTGCAGGATCGCCGCGATGGTGCCCGCGTCCATGCAGGCGCGGATATCGGCCGCCGTGCGGCAGACCTTCAGCGCGCCCAGTTCCTCCAGCCGGAACAGCGTCGCGGTCTGGGTCAGCGCCACGGGCACCGCGTCTTCCCAGTCGATCGGTCGGGGCAGGGGCAGGCTGTAGCTTGCCTGGCTCATCTGGTCGGTCTTGTCGTCCAGATCGATATCGTCGGACGGCACGAAGACCGCGAAGAACCCGCCGGCAAAGCCGCCCGCTCGGGCCTTGGGCAGGTCGAGGTGGCCGTCGCTGCCGGTCAGGAAA
>JBNGDM010000133.1:0-8940 GCA_049975105.1 Rhodovulum sp.
CTCGAAGGCAGCGGCCACCGGATCGTGCCGGCCCCCAGCGGCGATGCCGCCTGGCAGCTGTTCCAGCGCGACCCGGGCTTCGACCTGGTCATCACCGACGTGGTGATGCCCGGCGCCTTGCAGGGCCCGGCGCTTGCCGAGCGGCTGCGCGGCCTGCGGCCCGACCTGCCGGTGCTGTTCCTCTCGGGGCACGATTTCGGCAGCTTCGAGCATCACCCCGGCGTGCGGCCCGACGATATCCGCCTGCCGAAGCCGGTCCCCCGCCGCCGGCTGACCGAGGCCATCTCGATGGCCCTGGCGGGGCGCTAGCGGCATGGCCGGCCGCACCGCGCGCGTCCCGCGCGGGCGGTTCCCGGCGCAGACCCCGGCGCCCGTCCAGATCGGCGTCGACCTGCGCGGCGGCCGTGATACTGTGGACGAGACGAAGCAGACCGCGCGGCGGGACATGAACGAGTTGACGCAGGACGGGTTCGATCGCAGCGACCTCGCGGTGGCGCTCCTGATGGAGCGTATCGTGCGCGGCGCCTATGACACGCGGCAATCGCGCGAGATCCAGCCGCTGCAATGGTCGATCCTGCGCTACCTGGCCCGCTATCCCGCCGAGCGCCGCACCCTGACGCGAATCGCGACCTACCTGGACCTGACCCATGCCCCGATCAGCCGGGCGCTGCGCACGCTGCGCGGGCGCGGGCTGGTCTCGACCCAGGCGAACCCGGCCGACGCGCGCAGCAGCATCCTGTCTCTGACCGAGACCGGGTGGGCGGCGCTGGAGCTCGACCCGATCCGCAAGATCGCGCTGCGCGTCCATACCCTGCCCGAGGCGGACCGCGACGCGGTGAAACGGGCGTTGCGCGCGATGGCCGTGCGCCAGGACCCCGAGGACAGCTGACATGCCCAGGATCGCCGTGATCGACGACGAGCCCGAGTTCCTGGACCTTCTGCCGCGGCTGCTGGCGGGCAGCGGGTTCGAGGTCGATTGCGCCGCGACACCCGAGGCGTTCTTCGCGCTGCTGGCGCAGGCCCCCTACGACGCGGTGCTGGTCGATTTCTGGCTGGGCCACGACACCGCGCTGGGCGTGCTGGACCGGCTCGCCGCCGAGGCCCGCGACCTGCCGGTGATCCTGGTCTCGGGCGGCGGCGGCGGCCACTCGGCCGAGATGGCCGAGGCGCTGGGCCATGTCAGCGGCGTCGCGGCCTTCCTGCACAAGCCGTTCCGCCGCGACGAGCTGTTGCGCACGCTGACCGCCTGCGCCCGGCGCTAGCCCGCGCCCGGCACCCCGCGCAACGCCTCGGCGATGGCGCGGGCCAGAACCTCGACCCGGAACGGTTTGGACAACAGGACCGGCACCGCCCCGCGCCCCGCCAGGTCGGCCGCGTCGCGCGCGGGATAGCCCGACATGAACACCAGCGCCGCGCCCGGGTGCAACGCCCTCAGCGCCCGCGCGCCGTCGACCCCGTCCATGCCGCCGGGCAGCACGACATCGCTCAGCACCAGGTCCAGCCGCTCCAGCGACCGCGCGATGGCCAGCGCCTCCGGCACGTCGCCGGCAGAGCGCACCCGGTATCCAAGCCCGCCCAGCGCCGTTTCCAGGAACCGCTGCACCTCCGCGTCGTCCTCGACCACCAGGATGCACTGGCCCTGCCCGCGCGGGGACGGATCGGCGCCCTCCGGCGCCGTCTGCACCACCCCCTGCGCGCGCGGAAAGTAAAGCCGCACGGTGGTCCCGGCGCCCGGCGCGCTGTCGATCCGCAGGCCCCCGCCCGACTGGTGCACGAACCCATGGACCATCGACAGGCCCAGCCCGTTGTTCCTGGCCGGCGGCCGCGTGGTGAAGAACGGCTCGACCGCGCGGCGGCGCACGACGTCCGACATGCCCTCGCCCGCGTCGGACACCGCCACCACGACGTGATGGCCCGCGGGCACGGTGCCGGTCTCGCTGACCTGCGGCGCGGCCAGCCAGGTATTGGCGAATTCCAGCGTCAGCCGCCCGCCGCCGGGCATCGCGTCGCGGGCATTGATCGCCAGGTCGACGATCGCGGTCTCGAACTGGGCGCGGTCGATCCGCACCGGCCAAAGCGCCTCCGCCACGTGGACCTCGACCGAGATCGTCTCGCCCAGGGTGCGGCGCAGCAGCCCCGCGATCCCCGGCGCCAGTTCGCCCAGGTTCAGCGTTTCGGGCGCCAGCGGCTGTTGGCGCGAAAACGCCAGCAGCCGCCGGGTCAGCGCCGCCCCCCGGTCGGTCGCGCGCAGGATCGCCGCGACCCCCGGCGCATCGGCCCCATGGGCATCCGCCAGCACCTCGGCATTGCCCTGGATCACCGCCAGCAGGTTGTTGAAATCATGCGCCACGCCCCCGGTCAGCTGGCCCAGCGTGCGCAGCTTCTGGGCGTGGCGCAGCTGGCGTTCGGTCTCTTCGCTCTCCAGGCGGATCTTGCGGTTCAGCAGGATCGCATGGGCGACATAGCCCACCATGCCCACCGCGCAGAAGATCATCGCGAATTGCGCGATCGGCGCGTCGATCCGCGGCACCGTGACCACCAGCGCGGCCAACACCGCCAGCGCCACGATGGCGATCTCGCCGATCACCATGAAACGCGGCGTGTCGCTGCGGCGCACCAGGAAGATCAGCACGCTGGCCAGCGCGGTCGAGCCGGAAATCTCCAGCGCAAGGTCGTCCTGCAAAATCAGCAGCCAGGGAACCCACAGGAAGGCCGCCAGGATCACGAGGAACAGCATGCCGGCGATGGTGACATCGGTCTGGGTAACCTCGGGGCCGCGCGTGCGCAGGAACGCGAAATGCACCGCATGGGCCAGCGCATAGAACCCCAGCCACAGGAAGCTGAAGCTCCAGCCGGTATAGAAATACAGGATCACCGCGCCCAGAAAGATCGCCGCGAAGCGGAACGCAAGCTCGCGCGGTTCGCCGTATTCCAGCGCGTAGAGCCGCGCGATCTCGCGTTCGGCATCCATTCCCGTCCCCCGCCTCGTCGGCCCAAGTCTAGGCGATCGCCCCGGACCTGAGAAGGCGCGCGTTCGGCGGGGGATGACGTTCGGGCGATGCAATCGCTGCGCGGCATGCCATAGTGGGCCAAGGGAATCTGCCGCAGGAGGAGGAGGAGGGGCCGATGCCGACCGCACTGGGCAAGCTGCGTGGCCGAGAGCCGGGATTCGACGAGGCGGTGGCGCGGGCGCGCGATCTCTTGGCGGGGATGGCACAGCCGCACGGCGGCGCGATGGGCGTGGAAAGCGGCGACGCGGGTTTCGTCACCTTCGACCTGGACGAGGCGGCGTCGGGGCTGGGCCGGGGCGACGTGGAAAGCGCCATGGCCACCCGCGGCGGCGCGATGGTCGAGGCGATCGTGCGCTCCACCCTGCGCCCGTCCTTCTACATGGCGCGCGACACGGTGCTCAGCGCGCGCGAGGGGCTGTCGCCCGCCGCGCGGCAATTGATGGAGGGGATGGATCTCGATTTCGACGACCGCGCGGTGTTCGACTCGAACCGCGCCCTGCTGGAAACCCGCGCGCGGGCGGCCGGGCGGCTGGATCTCTTCAACGGGTTCCGCGAATACGCGGGCACCGGCTGGCTGGTCGAGGACGGGATCGCGGTCACCAACCGGCACGTGGCGGAATTGTTCGCGCGGCGCTGGATGGGCGACGACTGGGACTTCCAGGACGGCCAGTTCGATCGCAAGGTCGAGGTCCGGCTGAACCCGCTGGCCCAGATCGACACGCCCCCCGACCCGGTGCGCGCGGCCTTCGTCACCGCCGTCCTGTGGGTCGCGGGGCCGGGCGAACCCGACATGGCCTTCCTCAAGGTGCACGCCCCGGGCACCGAGCCGATCCCGCTCTCCGAGGCCGCACTCGCCCCCGAAACCCCCGTCGCCGTGGTCGGCTATCCCGAACGCGACCCGCGCGACAACCCCGCCGAACTGATCGGCTCGTTCTTCGGCGACCGCTTCGGGGTCAAGCGGCTGGCCCCGGGCCGGGTGATGGGGTCCGATGGCTGGGTGCTGGACCACGACGCCTCGACGCTGGGGGGCAATTCCGGGTCGGTGGTGATGGCGATGGAAACCGGCGCGGCGGTGGGGCTGCATTTCGCGGGTGCCGCGCAGGAACGCAACGTCGCCGTCCCGGCGGCCACCGTCGCCGCCGCGCTGCGCCGGGTGAAATCGCGCATCGCCGTCCCCGCCCTGCCCGCCGGCGCCGCCGCCGCTGAACCCGAGGCCAGCCGCGCCGCCGATTTCTCCGACCGCGCGGGCTTCGACCGCGCCTTCCTGGGCGCCGACACCCCCCTGCCCGGTTTCGGCCGCTGGGCCGACGACCTCGCCCCCGTCGCGGGCGGCGGGACCGAGCTGAAATACTGCCACTTCTCGGTCTGGCAAAGCGCCACCCGCCGCCTGCCGCTGATGACCGCGGTCAACATCCACGGCGCGCATCTGCGCCGCATCCCGCGCAAGGGCCGCTGGCGGCCGGACGGCCGGCTCGACCGCGCCCACCAGGTCGGCAACGAGCTTTACCGCTTCAACCCGCTGGACCGCGGCCACATGGTGCGCCGGCTCGACCCGTGCTGGGCCGAGGACATCACCGACGCGGACACGGTCCTCAAGGCCCAGGCCGACACGTTCCACTACACCAATTCCGTGCCCCAGCACGCCAACCTGAACCAGCGCGACTGGGTCGGGCTGGAGGATTACATCCTCGACGCCTCGGGCGAGTACGATTTCAAGGTGAACGTCTTCACCGGCCCCGTCTTCCGCGACGACGACCGCCACCTGCGCGACCAGGCGGGGGCCGAGGACATCGCCATCCCGCGCGAATTCTGGAAGGTCGCGGTGATGCGCCGGGCCGCCTGCGGGAACCTGTCGGCCACGGGCTACGTGCTCAGCCATGGCGAGATGATAAAGGGCCTGACCGAGGCGGAATTCGTCCTGGGCGCCTATGAAACCTACCAGGTGCCGCTGGCGCTGATCGAAGGCGCCACGGGGCTGGACTTCGGCGCGCTGAAAGGGGCCGACCCGCTGGCCGTGACCTCGCTGCGCGAGGCCGCCTTCGGCCAGCAGGTGCGGCGCGTGCGCGGCGCGGACGACCTGGCGCTTACGCCTCGGTGACGGCGAAACGGATGTCGTTCTGCGCCTGCGCGCCGCTGGCGAACCGCATCAGGTACAGACCCGCCTCCTCGATCGGCGGCAGGTAGACCGTCAGCCGCGTCACCCCCGGCCCGTCATAGGCGATGGCCGTCTCGCGCACCCCGCGCGCGGCGATCCGGCCCTCCTCGTCCACCCGGTCCAGGATGAAGCGCCCCTCGATGACGCTGGCCGTGGCCGGTTCGGCCATGCCCGCGGGCGGGACCAGCGACAGCGTCACCTCGATCGGCTCGCCCACCTGCTGCACCGGCTGGTCCGTGCTGAGAGAAACGGTCATGTTGGGCGCCTCGCCCCCCGCGACCTCGACCGGCGCGCCGGCATCGGCCCCGAACAGCCGGAAGAACACCCGCTTGAACGGCACGCCCTCGAACACCGTGGAATGTTCGTTCACCACCAGTTGCCGCTGGCCGATCCGCGGCAGCGCACTATAGATCGGCACCGTGCCGTCGCCGCCATCGGGCGTCTTGGTCAGCACCGTCTTGGAATGGTCGGCCTGCGCCGCGCCGCCCAGCGCCACGTTGACCCGCGTCACCGTCTTGTGGCCCACCCCCGCGAAGTAGAAATAGCGCACATGCGCCGGCTGGTTGTTCTGCCCCAGCACATCGTGCAGCGCCTTGGCCCGCGCCACCAGCGCGGGCACCATCCCGATCTTCTGGGCGGTGGCGTCGTCATAGGGGTCCAGCGCGGCCAGGTCGTCGCTCTCCAGGTCCCAGATCGACTCCTCGCCCGGCGCCGGGATCAGCTGATAGCCCGAGGGGTATTTCGGGTTCGCCGCCAGTTTCGCGAAATCGCTGCCCTTGATCCCCATCGTGCTGTCCACCCCGAAGATCCGCGCCAGCGCCAGCGGCGCGCCCAGGTGCGGCGCGGCCAGCGCGGCGAACAGGGTGATCTTGGGAAACCACGGCTCGTTGTCAAACTTGCCGCTTTCCAGCAGCAGCCGCGACAACAGCCCGCCCATCGAATGGCCGATCAGCGCGATCTCGGTCGCGCCTTCGTCATGCAGCGCCCTCAGCCGGTCGGCCAGCACATCGACTGTCTCGAACAGGTCGCGCCGCCAGTCATAGGGGAAATCGACATAGCGCTTGTCGGCCCCGCCCGGCACGTAACCCGCGCCCGCCAGCAAATCCTTGATCGTCGAATAGAACTGGAAACTGAGGACGTTATAGATCAGCTCGGTGGGCTGCACCGCGTCGTCCTGCAGCTTGTCGATGCGGTCATAGCCGAAAATCGTCTCGCTGGCCTTGGGCGGCCAGACCTCTTCGCCGTTCAGTTCCAGCCGCGTGGCCATGATGCCGGGAACCAGGAATGCGACCTTCATGGAAATCCTCCTCCGAAATCGTATGTGCGGCGCCGCCGCCGGGCGGCGGGCGGGTCGGGGAACCAGGGCACTCGATATCGGGGCGGTGCGCACCACCACGTCCGGCCCGCGGACGGGCAAGGCCGAGTATGCGGCCAGTTCGACGCCGAGGCAATGGCGCCGCCCCACGGCCCTGTCGACGCGGGGCCCGCCGCGCCCTACCTTGAGGCCGGGACAAACAGGGAGATGCCGGAATGGCCGATGGAACTCAGAACGCGACCGCCGCCCGCCGCAGCGTGGTGGTGCAGGGCTTCACCAACAGCGTGCTCGACCCCGACGCGCCCATGCTGGGCCCGGTCGAGGATGGCGGCACGATCATCGCCAACACCGCGCCGGGCTGCTGGGGGCCGATGATCACGCCCAGCCTGCGCGGCGGGCACGAGGTCACGCAACCCGTCGAAATCGCGGGCGCCGAACCGGGCGACGGGATCGCGATCCGCATCCGCGACATCACGGTGACCTCGATCGCCACCGCGTCGGGCCATGACAGCTCGCCCGAGGGGTTCTGCCTGGGCGATCCCTACGTCGCCGCGCGCTGCCCCACCTGCGACGCGCTGTGGCCCGAAACCCATGTCGAGGGAATCGGCCAGGACGCCGTGAAATGCGACACCTGCGGCAACCCCGTGACGCCCTTCGCGATCGTGCACGGCTATACCGTCACCTTCGACGAAACCCGCGCCGTGGGCCTGACCCTGCCGAAACCGGCCGCCGAGAAGATCGCGCACGCGGCCGACCATTACGCCGCGCTCCCCGACGAAAGCCACCAGCATTCGATCCTCGTCTACGCGCCGTCCGACATGCCCGGCGCGCTGGTCCGCATGCGCCCCTTCCTCGGGCAACTCGGCACCTGCCCGTCCAAGGCCATGCCCGACAGCCACAACGCCGGCGATTTCGGCGCCTTCCTCGTGGGCGCGCCGCACGCCTATGCCCTCACGCCCGAGGAACTGGCCCGGCACAAGACCGACGGCCACATGGATATCGACGCGGTCCGTCCCGGCGCGATCCTCGTCTGCCCGGTCAAGGTGCCCGGCGCGGGCCTTTACATGGGCGACATGCACGCGGGCCAGGGCGACGGCGAGATCGCGGGCCACACGATGGACGTGGCGGGCAGCGTGACGCTTCAGGTCGAGGTGGTGAAGGACTACCCCATCGACGGCCCCGTCCTGTTCCCCCTGGTCGAGGACCTGCCCCCGCTCGCCCGCCCCTTCTCCGCCGAGGAAAAGGCCAAGGGCACGCGGCTGGCCGCGCAATGGGGCGTGGACAAGCTGGAAGAGGTCGCCCCCGTCTCGGTCATCGGCACCGCCGCCAACCTCAACGACGCGATCCAGAACGGGCTGGAGCGCGCCGCGACCCTTCTGGGCATGACCGTGCCCGAGGTGCGCAACCGCGCCACCATCAACGGCGCGATCGAGATCGGCCGCGCGCCGGGCGTGATCCAGATCACCTTCCTCGCCCCGCTGGCCAAACTCGACGCGGTGGGCCTGGGCGCCTATGCGCGCGAGCAATACAACCTCTGACACCCCCGGCCCGCGCGGGGCATCTTTCCCCCGCGCGGCCAAGCCGCTATAGGGCGCGCGACCGCAACCCGCCAGAAGGACCCCGCGCCCATGCCCGAGCTGACCCCCGAAAAGGGCGAACCCGTCATCCGCACCATCGCCATGCCCGCCGACACCAACCCCGCGGGCGATATCTTCGGCGGCTGGCTGATGTCGCAGATGGACCTGGCCGCGGGCAACGTGGCCGCGCGGGTCTCGCGCGGGCGGGCGGCGACCATCGCCGTGGACGAGATGGAATTCCACAAGCCCGTGCAGGTCGGCGACGAGGTGACGCTTTACGCCAAGGTCCTCAAGGTCGGGCGCAGTTCCATGCGGATCGAGGTCCGCGCCTGGCACCGCCCCCGCTGCCAGGAATGGACCGAACAGGTCACCCGCGGCGTGTTCACCTTCGTGGCCATCGACGAGAACGGCAAACCCCGGCCGGTGCCGCAGGATGCAGTGCCCGCCGACCTTGCCGAACCGGCAAAGGACGCCTGAGCGCGCGGCCCTGCCCCCGGGTCCGGAGGCGGCGAGCGGGAAAGGCCCCGGCGCACCGCGGGCCCGGTCACGACCCCGGAACGAGGCCCCCGATGAACGATCTGGCAAACGGACAATGCCTGTGCGGGGCCGTGACATTCCGGATCACGGGGCCGTTCGACGGCTTTTTCCTGTGTCACTGCGCGCGCTGCCGCAAGGACAGCGGCTCGGCCCATTCGGCGAACCTGTTTTCCACCCGGGCGACGATCACCTGGCTGTCGGGTCAGGAAAACACCAGGACCTTCCGGCTTCCCGGCTCACGGCATGTGAAATGCTTCTGCACGCAATGCGGCTCGGCGCTGCCCTTCGCGCACCCCGATGACGGCATGATCGTGGTGCCGGCGGGGTCCCTCGACAGCCCGATCG
>JBNGDM010000134.1:0-8940 GCA_049975105.1 Rhodovulum sp.
CGCACGGCGCGCGGCACGCTGACGGCGGTCTACCTGCCGCTGATCCGCGCCTCGGTCGGCACCGCGCTGCTGTTGGTGTTCGTCGACTGCGTCAAGGAACTGCCCGCGACGCTGCTTTTGCGGCCGTTCAACTACAACACGCTGGCCACCCGGGTCTACGAGAAGGCGAGCCTGGAAAACCTGGGCGACGCCGCCCCCGCCGCCCTGCTGGTCAGCGCGGTGGGCCTGGTGGCGGTGGGGCTGCTCGCCCGCGCCAATCGTTGAGCGAAAGCCTTGCACGGGGCGGGGCGGCCCGCTAGATCGTGGGGCGTGCCCCTATAGCTCAGCTGGTAGAGCATCTGATTTGTAATCAGAGGGTCGGGAGTTCGAGTCTCTCTGGGGGCACCAGCGGTTTCAGGCAGCGAGGGAAGTCCGGGCGGTGGGGGCGTTTTGCCCGGCTTGACCCGTATCAACGCATCTCTGCGCGCTTGCCGCGATCCTTGCGGGGGTCAGGCGGCGATTGCGGGGCGGGGATGCGGGTTCAGGACCAGACCGAGGTCAAGGCTTTCCTGGCGGATCCGGCCTGCCATGGCGGCGGCGGGCCGGTCCAGGTCGTGGAGACCCATATCTCGGCGGTGTTCCTGGCCGGTGCGCGTGCCTTCAAGCTGAAACAGGCGGTGCATCTGCCCTATGCCGATTTCTCGACGCCCGCGATCCGGCTGGCCGCCTGCAAGAAGGAATGCGCCCTGAACCGCCGCACGGCGCCCGAGCTGTACCGGGGCGTACGCCGGATCACGCGGGCCCCCGGCGGGGGGCTGGTCTTCGACGGGGACGGGCCGCTGGTGGATGCGGTGGTCGAGATGGAGCGGTTCGCGCAGGACGACCTGTTCGGCCGGCTGGCCGGGCACGGCGCGCTGAGCGAGACGCTGATCCGGCAGCTTGCCGACGGGATCGCCGAGGCGCATCGCGTGGCATCCGCCGTGCCGGACGAGGGCGGCGCCGCCAATATCGCGGGCGTCCTCGATATCAACCGGGCCGGGTTTCACGCGGGCCATGCCTTTTCCGAGGCCGAGATCGACAGGATCGACGGCGCCTTTCGCGCGGCGCTGGGGCGTCACGCCCCGCTGCTGGACGCGCGCGGGGCGCGCGGCTGCATCCGCCGGTGCCACGGCGATCTGCACCTGCGTAACGTGTGCCTGTTCCGGGGCCGGCCCACGCTGTTCGACTGCATCGATTTCAACGACCGGCTGGCCACGGTCGACGTGCTTTACGATCTGGCCTTCATGGCGATGGACCTTTGGCACCGGGAGCACCGGGCGGGGGCGAACCTGCTGGTGAACCGCTACCTCGACCGCGGCGGCGCGGCAGAGGAGGACGGGTTTGCCCTGATGCCTTTTTTCATGGCACTGCGGGCGGCGGTGCGCGCCCATGTGACCGCGACGCAGGCCGATACCGCCGGATCCGGCGAGGCCGGGCGCCTGCGGACGGCGGCCCGGGCCTATGCCGATCTCGCCCTGGCGATGCTGGCGCCCCGTGGGGCGCGGCTGGTCGCCATCGGCGGGCCGAGCGGCAGCGGCAAGTCGACGGTCGCCGCGGAACTGGCGCCCGATCTCGGTGCGCCGCCGGGCGCGCGGGTGCTGGAGAGCGACCGGGTGCGCAAGGCGATGTTCGCGGTGGGGCCCGAGACCCGGCTGCCGGGTGCCGCCTATGCCCCGGAGGTGTCCGACCGGGTCTATGCGGGGATCGCGGAACGGGCCGGTGCCCTGCTGGCCGACGGCGCCAGCGTCATCGCCGCGGCCGTCTACGACCGGCCGGCGCGCCGGGCGGCGATCGCCGGGGCCGCCCGGGCGCAGCGGGTGCCCTTCGACGGGCTGTGGCTGGAGGCGGGGCGGCAGGTGCTGCTGGCCCGCGTGGCGGGGCGGGAGGCCGGGGCGTCGGACGCCACGGCGCAGATCGTGGAGGCGCAGCTTTCCAGGGATCCGGGCGAAATCGCCTGGCGGCGCATCTCGACCGACGGCCCGCTGGTGAGCACGCTGGACGCGATCCGGCAGGCTCTGGACAGCGCGCCGGGCCGGGCGGGACCCCAGGCGCGAACCTGAGACCGGGCGGGACGGGCGCGCGCCGGTCGAGTGGTGCCTCGGCGTCATGTGCCGATCTGTCACAGACGCGTTACCTGCGCCCTCCAACCCCCGACAAGCTTGGTTAACGGACGGCCCGGCAGACGGGGCGGTCGCACATATCACATGACGGGGGTTATCGTGTTTCACTTCAAGATAAAGGACGGCCTCGGGTTCGACCTCGTCAGGCTGCGCAAGGCCGCGGAAATCGTCGAAGGCCTGAGCAACGCGCATGGCCATCGCGTCGAGGTGAGAGCCCATCGCTGGCACGATCACGACCGGGGCGCGGATGATGGGCGCGGTTGGAAAAGCCCCTTCGACAAGCGCGGCAATCCCGGGTGCTACGATGAAACCGAGACTGTCCTGGACGACCTGGGGATCGAACTGGTCGAGCGTTTCGACAGCGGCGCCGGCGAAGGCGGCTCCGAGGTCGTGTCCTATTTCGATGGCCGGCTTTACGTGACCAATGGCGAAGAGGACCGGATCGACATTTTCGACATCGCCAGCGGCGCGCTGGTCCGCTCGATCGACCTGACCGAGATCGCGGGCTATGACGGCGTCAATTCGGTCAGCGTGTCCGAGGCGGCCATCGCCGTCGCGGTGGAAACCGAAAACGCCGAGGAGCCGTCCGACAGCATGCTGGCGGGCGAGAACGGCTGGACGGCCGCGCCGATCTTCACCGTGGGCGCGACGCTCGAGACCGGCTATACCCCGGTCGGCATCCTCGGCGGGATCGGCGCGATCAAGCTGAACGACGAGACCGTGCGACTCTTCGTCAATCACGAGCTGGGTTCGGGCGACGGCTATGCCTACGAGGTCGACGATATCGAACTGACCGGCGCGCGGATTTCCTATTTCGACATCGATATCGCCACCAGGTCCATCGTCGATGGCGGGCAGGCGATCCAGTCCATCGTGGACGCCGCGGGCAACGTGGCAACCGACACCTCCTTCACATTCGAGGACAAGCCCGGGTTCGAGCGGTTCTGCTCGGGCGCGCTGTTCGAGGCGGACGGTTTCGGCGCGGGCCGCGGTCTGGTCGACGATATCTACTTCGCCGGCGAAGAGACGGGCGGTGCGTTCTCGGGTGTGGGCGGCGCGGAATGGGCGCTCGATATCGACACCGGCACGCTTTACGCGCTGCCCGCTTGCGGCCGTGGCGCGTGGGAGAACGTGACCGAGGTCGATACCGGCACCGACACCCATGGGGCCTTTGTCCTGGCCGACGACACCTCGCCCTTCGATGCGGATGGCGACGGCGATATCGACCTGCTGCACGCCTACGGGTCGCGCTCTTTCACGATCTTCGACGCGGAGGGCAACGTGGTGTTCGACCCGGGGGCCGACTTCGAGGAGATCATCGCCGCGACGCGGGTGCCGAACGCCTTCAACAACGACGACTTCCCGTCGGACGACCCGGACGTGGTCGACGAGAACCGTTCGGACAACAAGGGCCCGGAACCCGAGGCCATTGCCGTCGGTGAGGTCGACGGCAAGCTTCTGGCCTTCATCGGGCTGGAGCGGGACAGCGGGATCATGATCTACGACATCTCCGACCCCGCGCGGTCGGAATTCGTGGATTACATCGAGGGGTCCGCGCCGGGTGACGTGTCGCCCGAGGTGATCGACTTCATCCCGGCGGAGGAGAGCGGCTCGGGCCTTGCCCGGATCGCGGTCTCCTACGAGGTGTCGGGCACCACCGCGCTGTTCGACCTGGAGTTCGGCAAGCAGATCGAGGGCGGCAACGGCACGGACCGGATCGACGGCCGCGGCGGCGATGACGAAATCACCGGCGGCAACGGCAACGACTGCCTGCTGGGCGGGGCCGGTCGCGACGTCATCGACGGCGGCAACGGGCGCGACAAGATCGCGGGCGGTCTGGGCGACGACGTGTTGACCGGCGGCCGCGGGGCCGATTGCTTCGTGTTCGAGCTGGGTCACGGCCAGGACACGATCACCGACCTGTCGCGGATCGACCGGATCGATTTGTCGGGCACCGGACTTGGCTTCGAGGATCTGACGATCACCGAACAGGCCGATGGCAGCTATACCGTCGCCTATGGCGACCAGGGCGACATGATCGACGTCACCCTTTCGGGGCGGCTGTGCGAGTTTGAGGCGGACAGCTTCCTGTTCTGAGCGCCGCGCAACGACGACCCCGCGCCGGGCCGGAAAACGGCCCGGCTATTCGTTTGCGACGACGGCCGGATCGGCGGGCGTTAGGCGCCATCGGCGCGGACCATCTCGTAGCTTTCGATGATCCGGCAATGCAGCTCATAGGCGCCGATGGACAGGTCGAGCGCGACCCAACACCCCTGCGGCAGCCGCGGAAGCATCCCCGCACGCGCGTGATCGACGAGAAGCTGCGCGACTTTCTCGTCCTGGCAGCGCAGGGCGATCTGTTCGGAGTTATCGGCCATGGTCGCGAAAATCCGGCCCTCGACCGTCCAGCAGCGGATGCCCGGTCCCAACAGGTCCTGGCGCCGTGCCCCGTTCAACGAGAGGCAGATGGCGTCGACCTGGTCGATGTTCATGGTTCGCCTCGGCGCATTGCCAAGGCGTTACCACAGCATCGTAACGCCCGGACGACAGCCGGCGGCCGGCGCAGGGGCGGCGGGCCGGGCGGACTGCCGCAGGGCGGCCCCGGCGCGAACGAAAACCCCCCGCCGAAGCGGGGGGGGGGGGAAGCCGTGGCCGGTGCGCGGAGGTCAGGGCTTGATCGCGAAGAACATCGTCTCGCCCGAATGGTCGTCCACGCCGTCATTGTCGGTGGAGACCCACATCGTGCCGTCCGCGGCGATGGCCAGCCCTTCGACCTTGTCCAGCACGTAGCCGCCGGTCGCGGTCAGGTCCGGGATCAGGTCGCGGACCAGTTCCTTGGACACCACGGGCAGGTCGCCGCCAAGGGGGGCGGGGGTCATCTCGGCCAGCGGGACGCGGTAGATCTTCTTGGTCACCGCGCGGTAATCGTGCTGGTTGTCGCGTTCGACCACGTAGACATGATCGCCGTGGGCCACGATTTCCGACAGGCCCACCCAGCCGGTTTCGGGCGCGGCCTTTTCATAGCGCACCGCGCCCCAGTCGCCGCTGTCGATGTTGTAGGAGACCAGCTTGACGTGGTTCCTGGGGTCGTCCTTCCATTCGCGCTGAACGGCCATCCACAACGAGTCGCCGACGCGGGTCACGCCTTCGAAGCCGAAGCGCCGTTCGACGGCCATCAGTTCCGGCGGCAGGCCGATTTCGCGCGTGATCGCGCCGGTTGCATCGACATGGTAGAGCGCGTGGGGCACCACCCGGTCGGTGCGGCCCTCGGAGGCGACCCAGAAGCCGCCCGCGCCATCCAGCGTGATGCCTTCGAGGTCGAGTTTCTGCGCGGGGCGGCCGGCGCGGGTGATGCGGATGGCGTCCACGATCCGTGCGGGCGTCTGCGTCGTGTCGATCTTGAAGATCGTCGGCTGGAAGCCGTAGAAGCTGTCGTTCACGGCCCAGACCACGCCGCCCTCATCGGCGACCATGCCCGAGATCGCGCCCCAGCCGGTGAGTTCGTCCATGCCCGCGCTGGTCAGCATCGGATAGGCGGGCGCCGCGTCCTGGTATTCGAAGATCATCACATGCGCCCGCGCGCCGCCGTCCTCGATCAGGTCGGCCTCGTTGGCGGACACCAGGAGGTTGCGCGAGGGGATCACCACGTAACCTTCGGGGCCGACCCCCGAGGGCAGGAGCTGTTTCAACACCGGGGCGGCGGGGTCGGTCACGTCGTAGACGCCCACGACCGAGGCGCGCTCGGCGCCGACGAAGACCATGGGCGTGCCGCCGAATTCCCCGAAGGTCACCGATTCCGGTTCCACGCCCTTCGCGTCCGACCGCTTGTCGGGGTAATGGCCGATCTGGACGATGGCATGTTCGAAGCTGGTGCCGCTGTCATAGACCACGGTGCCGTCCTGGTGGAAGATGGTCCAGCCGCGCGAGCCGCCCTGGTAATCGCCTTCGTTCGCGGTGGCGAAATGGTCGGCGTCGATCCAGGTGACGGCGTCGGGTTCGCGTTTGCGGCCCTGCTGGCTTTCGGTGAAGATCAGCGCGCCGCGTTCGTCGGTGGCGTCGATGCCGTCGAGGTCCACGGCCCCGGCGGAGAAATGCGAGAGCACCGCGCCGTCTTGCGACACCACCACGATGTGGTTGTTCTCCTGAAGGGTGACGACGATCTCGCCCTGGGCATTGATCGAGACGTATTCCGGTTCGGGGTCGGTGGGCGCGATGCCGGCGAGGCCGGTCAGATCGACGGTGCTGATCGCGCCGCACTCCAGCGCGCCGTCCGAGAGGGGCAGGATCTGAAGGCTGCCCGCGGGCAGTTGCGGCAGGGCGCCGCCGTTCAGATCCTCGTCGCGCTCGTTCTCGATCGCCACGGCGAGGAAACGCCCATCGGGGGATTTCGCCACGCTGTCGGGCTGACCGGCGAGCGCGCAGCTGCCCGTGACCGCGCCGGTGGCGGTGTCGATGGACATCATCTTGCCCGAGGGGGCGGTATAGCTCTCCGAGGTGTTCACGCCGACGAAGGCGGTGGTGCCGATCACCGCGACGCTGGTGGGTTCGCCGTCCAGCGCGATGTTGCCCCTGGGCGCGGGATCGGCCGGATCGGCGATGTCGATCAGGCCCAGCACGCCCAGCGGGCTGTCGGTATAGACCAGCGTCATGCCGTCCGCCGTCGCGTCGATGATCTCGGCCGAACTTTCGCGGGCGGTGTCCTCGCCCTCGGCCATGTTCTGCACGACCGGGAAAGAGGCGATGCGGTTGAAGGTCATGTCGGCAGTCGCGGCGCCGGCGGTCAGCGCCAGAACCGAGGTCAGGCCCAGAAGGCGTGCGGTCATCGGAGTCCCCGTTTGCAATGGTGTCGTCCAGCGAGCCATGACGCCGCTTGGTAACGGGAAGGTAGCAGTCGCGTATCAGTTTCGTGACGCTTGCCCGTTCGGGGCGGCGCGCACGCCGCTGCCCCCGGCGCGGGCGACGCCGGCAGGGCGGGGCGGCGCGCTGCGCCCGGCCGGATCAGGCCGGCAGGAAGCCGCGCACCTCGTCGCTGCTGACCACGTGGCAATAGATCATGTTGATGACCGCCAGTTCGTGGCGGTGCAGCTCGTCTGTGGCCGCCGCGCAGCAATCCTCGACCACCACCACGTTGAAGCTTTCGTCGGCGAGGCTGCGCACCGAGGACGACACGCATTGATCGGTGAAGATGCCCGCCACGATGACGTTCTTCACCCCCATGTTGTGCAGGATCATCCGAAGGTTCGTGCCCGTCAGCGCGCTGTCGGTGGTCTTGGTCACCACGATCTCGTCGGCCGTCGGCCCCACCGCGTCGACGATCTGGCTGTCATGCCGGTCCTTGGGCAGCAGCAGGTAGTTGAAGCCCGGTTTCTTCTGGGACAGCGACCGGTCGCGCCCGTCCTCCTTGAGGCAGGCGATGCGGGCATGCACGACCTCGATGCCCGCGCCGCGCGCCCAGTCCTGCAAGGCGCGGGTGTTGGGGATCACCACCTCGTTCATCCGGTCGAAGAAGGGCTGCCAGCGGGTGTTCTCGGCCTCGCTCTCCTTGGGTTCGAGATAGGTGTTCTGGATGTCGATCACCAAGAGCGCCGTCTCGGCGGGCGGCAGGACGATGTCCTCGGGCTCTTCGGCGGTCTCGTAATAGAACGAGCGGAACGCGGTCTTCCAGCTCATGGCTCTCTCCTTGTTGCGGCGGTCAGGCGGCGCGCGTCCGGCGGGGGCGCGCGACCCAGTGGCCGGGGGCGATTTCGTGCAGGTCCTGGCGTTCAGGGGCCTGGCCCAGCGGCCAGACGGGCGAGCCCACGCCGCCTTCGCGTGGCAGGACGGGAGGGCGCACATGTTCGGGGTCGGGCACCGGCACGGCGGAGAGCAGGCGGCGGGTATAGGCATGCGCGGGGTCGCGCAGCACCTGTTCGCGCGAGCCGGTCTCGACGATCTGGCCGAGATTCATCACCGCGACGCGGTCGGCCACCTGGTCGATCACCGCCATGTCGTGGCTGATGAAGAGATAGGCCAGCCCCTCTTCCTGCTGCAACTCGCGCAGCAGGTCGAGCACCTGCGCCTGCACCGACACGTCCAGCGCCGAGACGCTTTCGTCGGCGACGATGACCTTGGGCCGCAGCGCCAGCGCGCGCGCGATGCAGATGCGCTGGCGCTGGCCGCCGGAGAATTCGTGGGGGTAGCGGTCCATCTGGTCGGGCGTCAGGCCCACCCGGCGGAACAGCCAGGCGACGCGGTCCTGCAACTCGCTGCCCCGGGCCAAATCGTGCACCTGGAGCGGCTCGGCCACCTGGCGGCCGACGGTCATGCGCGCGTCCAGCGAGGCGCCGGGATCCTGGAACACCATCTGGATGTTGCGGCGGATCGGTTTCAGCCCCTTGGGCGACAGTCCGGCCATCTGCTGGCCGTCGATACGGATGCTGCCCTGCCACGGCACGAGGCCCAGAAGCGCCTTGCCGATGGTGGACTTCCCGCAGCCGGATTCGCCCACCAGCGCCAGCGTCTCGCCCGGGGCCACGCGGAAGCTGACGCCTTCGACGGCGTGCACCTGCGCCTTGACCCGGTTCAGCACGCCGCCGCGCATCGGGAAGCGCACGGTCAGGTCGGCCACGTCGACCACGTCGCGGGTGCGGTCGGGGGCGGGGCGGTCGGGCGCGCGGCCAAGCCGCGGCACCGCGTCCAGCAATTCGCGGGCATAGGGCGTCCTGGGCTCGGCGAAGAGCGCGCGCACCGGCGCGGCCTCTTCCTGCCGGCCGTTGCGCATCACCACCACGCGGCTGGCCATCTCGGCGACCACGCCCATGTC